>DASZRI010000369.1:0-2067 GCA_035549215.1 Gemmatimonadaceae bacterium
CCACGCCGCACGCGTGGTGGTGCCCTCCGACTCCACGGCAGGCGACCTCGCCGAGTTTGCGCCGACACACGCCCACAAGATTCGCCGCATCCCCGAGGGCGTGGACGCGCGCTTCGCGGCACTCGCGCCCGCGGTACCGCAACTCGTAACGCGCTTCACCGGCCATATGCCCTTCATGCTCAGCGTTGGCAATCGGAAACGACACAAGAACCTTGGCATGGGCGTGGCGGTGCTGGCGCGCGTGCCTGAGCTCACCTGGGTGATCGCGGGCGAGCGATTTCCCGGCTGGGACGCGGTGATGAGCGAGGCCCGGCGCGCGGGAGTGGCCGACCGCCTGCTGGTGCTCGACACGCCCACCGACGAAGTGCTGCACGCGCTGTACGCGGCGGCCGCGCTGCTGCTCTTTCCCTCACGATACGAAGGATTCGGGCTGCCGGTGGCCGAGGCGATGGCTTGCGGTACGCCGGTGGTCTGTTCCAACACTGGGTCGCTCCCCGAGGTGGCCGGCTCGTGCGCAGCGCTGTGCGATCCCGACGACATCGAGGCGTTCGTGAGTGCCGTGCGGTCGGTGCTGTTGTCGGGCGGCCGGCAGGGCGCCGCCTGCGTGGAACGTGCGCGCGCGATGACCTGGGACTCGAGCGCGCAGCGCCTGGCCGAGGTACTGGAGGAAGCCGCATGAGCACACTTCGTCGAGCCGCTGCTCTTGGGATGTGCCTGGGCGTGCTTATGCCGGGGTTGGCAAGGGCGCAGGGAACCGAATGGTCCGAGGCCACTGTCGGCAGCGAATGGGAAGTGTACGCGCGAGCGTATGCCATTCGCGGATTCCTCCCCGACGAACCATGGGCCATTCGCCCCTTTTCGCCCGGCGTGCTCGACCGCTACGCCGCAGCGATGCCCGCGCAGAATCCGTGGGCGGCGCGGCTGCCGCAGCGCACCGCGCCCGAGACGGGGTTCCACTGGCTGCGTTCCTCAGGCGAGGTGTCGATGAACTCCGCGTATGCGTGGGGCTTCAACGACGGCCCGGTCTGGCAGGGCAAGGGCCTCAACGCCTGGGCCACCGTGGGCGGCACCTGGCGCCTCGGACACTTCTCGGCGCGCTTCGAGCCGCTCGTGGAGTACGCGGAGAACTCGCCCTTCCAGCTGGAGGCCGTGGCGCCGGGGGCGACCTCGCCATATCAGGATCCCGTGGAGCCGAGGAACATCGACCTGCCGCAGCGCATGGGCGCCGGGGGCTATCATCTGATCAACCCCGGCCAGTCGTATGTGCGCTTCGACGTGCGCAGCTTCGGCGCCGGCTTCTCCACCGAAGACCTGTTTTGGGGGCCGGGGGTGCGGAACGCGCTGCTGTTCGGCCCGAACGCGTCAGGGTTTCCTCATGTCTTCTTCGGCACCAACCGCGCCGTGTCCACCCCCGTCGGGCGGTTCGGCGGGCAGGTGATCTACGGCCGCCTGCAGGAGAGCAACTGGGCACCGCCCAACCGCGGCGCGGCTCGGCTCGGCGCCGGCCTGATTGCCACCTGGCAGCCGCCCCGGACACCGATCACCATCGGACTCACGCGGTTCTTCCACCGCGCGTGGCCCGCGCACTTCAGCGGGCAGGACTACACCCTCCCCTTCGGCGCGTTCTTCAGCGGCCCGGGTGCCACCGGCACCGGCGCCGTGGACAACCAGGTGGCGTCAGTGTTCTTCAGCGCCCGCGCCAAACAGCTCGGCCTCGACGTCTACGGTGAGTTCGGCAAGAACGATCGCAACAGCGGCGTGCGCGACATCATCGTGGAACCGGAGCACGCCAGTGCCTGGCTGCTGGGATTCATGAAGGTCATCGGTCTCGCCCCTGGCGAGACCGATTTCTGGACGTGTCGCATGGAGATGGCCGACGGCCGTGTCGATGCGCTGCAGCAGCTCGGACGCCCCGAACCCACGTTCTACGATCACAGTCAGATCACGCAGGGGCACACCGAACTGGGGCAGCTCCTGGGCACGCCACTCATCGAGCGGTCGGGGGGCGCTGATGTGGCCTTGGACTATTTCAGTGCCAGCGGGCGCCTTGGTGTGGAGCTGATGGAG
>DASZRI010000370.1:0-2839 GCA_035549215.1 Gemmatimonadaceae bacterium
TGCCGCCGCGCCCTGCTCCGCGCCCGAGCTCGGCCCGCGGAAGGTGCCGTCGTCCTGCCGGTTACCGTACACCCAGTACGGGATCTGGTGATCCAGGGCCACGTGGTACACCTGGCCGTTTGCGATCGCGACGTTGTTCCACGTGCGGCCGTGCGTCATCGTCAGCCGAGCGCCGGCGTCGTTGGTGATCGCGAAGTGGTCGGGATCGCGCGGGTCCATCCAGATGTCGTGGTTGTCGCCGCCCCACGGCACGGTGCGGAAGGTCTTGCCGCCATCCTGCGACAGCCACACGCTGCTGCTCGAGACGATCACCTCATCCGCGTTGCCGCTCGACACCACGAGGTGGATGTAGTAGCCGCCGCGCCCGATCAGGTCGCGCGCGTGGCTGACCACCGTCCAGTGTGCGCCGGCGTCGTCCGACCGCCAGAGCGAGCCCTGCGTGGCCGTCTGCATCAGCGCGTACACGCGGTTCGGGTTCGTCGGCGCCACCGCCACCGCCACCTTCCCCACCGGCGCCTTGGGCAGGCCCGGGTCCTCGATCCGCGTCCAGTGCTCGCCGGCGTCGGTGGACTTGTAGATGCCGCTGCCCGTGCCGCCGCTCAACTCGGCCCACGGATGCATCGCCACCTGCCACGCGCCCGCGTACAGCACGTCGGCATTCTTCGCGTCCATGGCCAGCGACGAGCAGCCGGTGTTCTCGTCCACGAACAGCACGCGACGCCATGTCTTGCCGCCGTCGGTCGTCTTGTAGACGCCGCGCTCCTGCTGCGGCGCCGTGAGGCGACCCAGCGCGCAGACGTACACGATGTCCGGCGTGCCCGGATTCACGATGATGCGCGCGATGCGTCCCGTCTCGCGCAGCCCCATGTTCTTCCACGTCTTGCCGCCGTCGTCCGACTTGTAGACGCCGTCACCGATGATGTCGGCGTCGCGGACGGCCCAGGCCTCGCCCGTGCCCGCCCACACGACGTTCGGGTTGGACGGCGCCACGGCCAGCGCGCCGATCGCCTGCACCGCCATGCTGTCGAACACCGGCATGAAGCGATGCCCGCCATCGGTGGACTTCCACACGCCGCCCGATGCCGAGCCGATGTACCATGTGGTCGTGTCGCCGATGACGCCGGCGACCGACGCCACGCGTCCACCCGTCGCGGGGCCGAGCAGCTCGAAACCCGGAGCGCGCGACGTGACGGGACGATTGGGATCAGGTGCGCCGCCTCTCTGTGCCTGCGCGGAGGGCGCAAGGGCCAGGACGAGCGCGAGGGCGGCGGTTGCCGCAGGAACGTGACGCGTGATGCAATTGACGAGCGATCGGGCGTGCATGGTGGGGTCTCCGTGAGCGACGAAGCGGGACTGCAGCCGCGCTAAACGTCCCTCCGGTATCACGAGGATGCAAGAGGGCCCCTTCGGACAGCCCGCTCATCCCCCACCCACCGGCGCCTCCCCCGGGGCCGGAGCGCCCGCCCCGCCTACCCCTGCTTGCCCCGCCGCGCCTTCCAGGCCGCGAGCACCTCGGCCTCGCGTTCGGCCGAGATGCCGGCCACGGCCCCCTCCGCCAGCGCCTTGAGCTCCGCCTCGGGCCGCGTCCGGTTCCAGTCCAGCGTGTCCTTGGCGGTGACGGCGAGTGGGCGGAACGTCAGCCCCTTGGCCACGGCGCGCGCGTTGCTGCGGCGCATGAAGCCGGCCGTCGCACCCGTGGGCGGCAGCCACACCGGCATGTCGCGCCACCCGCGGATCTTCTGTTCCTGCAGGAAATCAGCGGGCACCCATGTGAATTGCGCGCCGGCGGTCGTCACCGCGCGGATGCCGTACAGCATCTCCGCGATCGTCATCGGCTTGTCCGGCCCGCACGCGTTGTACGTCCCCATCTCGCGGTTCTCGGCCATGCGGATCATCCACTCGGCCAGGTCGCGCGAGTCAATGATCTGCGCCGGGTCGTCCGGCGTGCCGGGGGCCAGCACCTCGCCACCCTTGTCAATGCGATAGGGCCAGTACGTGAAGCGGTCGGAGCGGTCCAGCGGCCCGACAATGAGCCCCGGCCGCACGATGGTGTTGATGCCCGGGTAGTGCTTCTGCACTTCCTGCTCGGCGAACGTCTTGAGCGCGCCGTAGTACTTGCGCGCATTGTCGGGGACGAGCGTGTACGGATCCAGCCCGGCCGGCATCGGAGTCAGTCCGTCGGACTCGTCCATGTCGGGACGGCTGTTGTCCGCGTACACCGACATCGTGGAAATGAAGATGTAGTGCTTCGTGTGGCCGGCCATGTACTTCGCCACGTTGCGCACCCAGGCCGGGAACGTCGTCGGGTTGTCGATCACGACGTCGAACGACTTGCCCTCGAGCGCGCTCGTGTCGCTGTTCAGGTCGCCGATCAGCTCCGTGACCTTGCCCGCGAACATCCCCGGCCGCGTCTTGTTGCGGTTGAACAGCGTGACGCGGTGGCCGCGCGCGAGCGCGTAGTTCACCTGCTCGGGCCCGGTGAAGCCCGTGCCGCCGATGATCAGGATGTCGAGCGGGTCGGCGGCCTTCCCGACCGGCGCGCGCCGGTCCCGGTCGGCGGGGCCGGCGTCGCGTGGGTCGCCAAGCGCGAGCGAGGGCATGGCGCCCAGGGAGAGCGCGCCGCCGGCGACGGCGGCGGACTTGATGAACGTGCGGCGTGACGTGGACATGGCGGCTCCTATTCGTCGGTGGGGGCTTCCACGCCCAGTTCACCCGTCTCCAGGCTGCGGCGGGCCACCGCGCCCACGCGCTCGTCCTGGTTGTGGCGCAACCCGCGGATGTTGCGGCGCGCCCGGCGGTACGCCATCGGCACGAAGATCCGGGCGCAGTCCAGGTGCGG
>DASZRI010000371.1:0-4780 GCA_035549215.1 Gemmatimonadaceae bacterium
GCCGGATATTAGGTCAAAATGACTGTAGATTAGTTTCTATACACGTGTATCTGTATAAACAGTTGACACCACGGAGGATTCCAAGAGAATTCAAGCAGCGATCGCAGCAGCCGATGACGGCGGGCGTCGCCGATGGTGCTCCAACGGCTGGGTCGTATGACTTCGCTCAACTGCTCGACCTCGATCACCCGCTCGCGTCGCCCCGCGCACCCCGCGCGGATGCTTCGCTCGGTGTACGCCGTCCTCTTCGCCTGCACCACGGGCGCCTGTGCCTCGATGCCCGTCGCCGCGCCGGCCACCGCGAGCCTCCGTCTCGTGCCCCCGGCCTCGCGTACCGCCACCGCAGCCCAGATCACCATCACCGACTCGATCCTCGCCACCACCATCCACCGCATGCGCATGCTGTCGCCGAGCTTCGATTCGGCCATGGTCGCGGTGGAGCACGCCGGGATCCCGGTCTCCATCGGCACCGCCCAGCAGCTTCCGGGCGACATCCCGCTGGGCTATCGCATGATCAGTGAGTGGCAGGCCATTACCACCACCTTCCCGCTCACCTCCGAGCATGCGCGCGGCCGCCCGATCGAGCGGGCCGCCGTGGTGGTCCGGCTGCAGCCGCTGCACGACGCGCTCCTGGGCGCCGGCTCCGACGCCAGCGACTCGACGCTCTTCGCGCAGCACCTCGAGCGGGTGCTCGCGCACGAGATCTACGGGCACCTCATGCCGCAGCTGAAGCTCGGGCTCACCGCGCCGATCGCGTGCGACGATCCCCAGTCCGCCGCCGAGTGGTATGACGCATGCGTGATGAAGCGCGAGCGGGTCGTCGTCGGGCAGCTCACGATGGCGCGCGGAACCTTCGCCCTCGCGGGCACCCGCTGAGGGCTTCCGTCGCGAACAGCAGCACGCGCTGCACGGCGAGCGTGGCGAGGACGGTGCCGGCGAGCGACGCCACGAAGACACTGGCGAATTTCGTGGCGAGCGCCGCGTGCCACGGCACGACGACGTACGCCACGGCGACGATCACGGGCTGGTGCAGCAGGTACAGCAGGTAGCCGAGCCAGCTGCTGCGCAGCGGTGCCGGCATGGGCCGCACCAGGTGCCGCCGTCCCCAGCCGAGCACGGTGACCATCCAGCTCCACGCGACGATGGCATAGAGCGTCCAGAAGGCCAGGTACCCTGCCGAGTACGGGGGCGGCAGGTGGTCGGGCAGCTCGCCGTGCCACATCAGCGCCCCGATGCACGCGATGCCGGTGATTGCCGCGGTGGCGGCGGGGCGCCGTTGCGTCTCCATGGCCTGCTCGATGGGCGGCTCGCCGGCCAGCACGAAGCCGTAGAGGTACGCGACGAACAGCAGCGCATGGTTGGACCAGTCGCTGGTGAGCATGTGCCGCTCGGGAAAGAGCCCCCAGAGCAGGTGGCGCTCGAGTACCAGCGGCAGTGCGAGCAGCGCGAGCCCCGCCCGCCGGCGCGTCAGCCGTGCGACCCACGCGAGCTGGCGGCGCCCGCGCGGCGTGTTCCACCACCGGAAGAGCGGCAGCGCGACCACCGCGTACGCGAACAGGTGCCCCAGGAACCAGAGGTGGTGCCAGGAGAAGTTGCCCTGCGGGTAGATGCCCTGGAAGAAGTGCGGATAGAAGGCCAGCAGCGACCCGCTGAACTCGCCGCGCAGCCGCCGCTCGAGGTACACCTGCGGCGGCACGAGCACCAGCACGCCGATGACGAGCGGCACGAGGATGCGTACCACGCGCTCACGCAGGTAGGCGCGGGTCGTGCGCTGTCGCAGGGAATACCACGCGCTCACGCCGGCCAGCAGCATGAAGAGCGGCATGATTCACGGCGCCATGAGCACGACCACCTCACCGAGCACGTTGCTGCGCGCCGCGTTCGTGATGTGCCATTCGTCCCACGGGTTGAACACCTCGCACACGTGGATGACGAACACGCCGCACATGGCCCACAGGCGCAGCCAGTCCACGTAGGCGAGCCGCGCCCCGGCGCGGTCCGGCATGGCGGCGCTCACGAGGCGCGGTCGCCCAGCACGTCCTCGACGTACACCATGCGCACCAGCACCAGCAGCACCGCGGCGAGCGGTGCGGCCAGCGCGACGCCAAGGGCGCCGCTGGTGATGGCGAGGAAGACCTGCAGGCCCATGGTGAATGCGGGCGGCACGTGCACGGCCCGGCGCTCGACGAGCGGCGCGATGATGAAGCCCTGCAGGGCGTACACCAGCCAGTACGCGAGCGCCGCGGCGACTGCCCGGCCCGGCGAGATCGTGAAGCCGATGAGCACGGGGCCCGCGGCGGCAAGCAGCGGACCAATCGTCGGGATGAACGTGAGCGCTGTGGTGATGATACCGAACGGCACCGCCATCGGGATGCCGAGCACCAGCAGCGCGATCGTGGCCAGGATGCCGACGCTGGCCATCTCGATGAGCTTGGCCACGAGCCACCAGTGCAGCGTGCGCACGAGCGCGTCGGCCACCTGCTGCCCGCGATGCCGCATGTCCACCGGCAGCAGCCGCACCGCCCCGCGCAGGTACCGCAGCGGTTCCGCCGCCAGGTAGTAGCCCAGGAACACGACCACGAAGAGCACCGCGCCGATCGTGAGCGTGGACGACAGCGCCGTCGAGATGCGCCCCATGAGCGCGGACAGCCCCGCGTCGCGCGCGAGGGCGGCCCGGGACACCAGCACCTGGCCCCAGGCGTACTGCATGAGCCACGCGCGCAGTTCAGCCACCGCCTGCGGCATCCGCTCGCCAAGCTGCGCGAACTGCGCCGCGAACTCGGCGCCGTGCAGCCACGTGCCGATCGTAACGAGCAAGGCGGCCGCCGTCGTCACGGTCGCCAGGGCGACCGCGCGCCCCATGCGCAGGCGCCGCTGCACCGGCCGCGCCGCGGCCCCGAGCAGCACGGCGAGCAGGACGCCCGCAAACACGAGCAGCAGCATCTGCCGCGTGACCCACAGCAGCAGCAGGGTCGTGGCGGTGGCGGCCGCGCTGCCGACCGCGAAGAGGATCGGCGACCGCCAGGGAGCGGCGTTCGGGCGCATCGCACCAGCCTCCGGCGTGCGTTCACGGGGGCGGGGTACGTCACCCCCTGCCGGGAAGCTGTGCATCCGGTGGGCGGCGGCCATCGGGCATCCGCCGCCCACCTGTGAGGAAACCGGGTGGCTACCGCCCCGCAGCCACCGGGAGGCGCGGCATCAGGTCGGGAAGCGACGCGACGTTCCACGCCCATGACGCAAGCACCGCCGCCCCCTGGTTGATCTGGTCGGGAATCACCTTGTCGAAGGTGTCGGTCTGGCTGTGGTGCGCCTCGCCGTAATGCGCCGGCGCCTGCACGCAGAAGTAGCCCGGGATGCCGGCGCGCTGGAACGCCACGTGGTCCGACGACCCGTAGAAGCGCGTGCTCGGCGTCTCCAGCCCATACACTTCCTGCAGCGGCGTGTAGCTCTCCTGGAACATCGGGCCGGTGTTCCAGAAGTCCTCCATCGAGATGCTCAGCACCTTGCCCGTGCCCGTGTCATGGATGAGCACGGCGCTGATCTTCCCGAGCTCGGCCTGGTGGTTCTTGATGAAGGTCTGCACGCCCACGCCGCCTTCTTCCTCGCCGGTGAACAGCACGAAGGTGATCGTGCGCTTGGGCGTCCAGCCGAGTGCCTTGAGCGTGCGCGCGGCCTCGAGCACCGCCATCGCGCCGGTGCCGTTGTCCACCGCGCCCTGGCCAAGGTCCCACGAATCCAGGTGGCCGCCGATGATCACGCGCTCGTCGGGATGCTCGCTGCCCTTGATCTCGGCCACCGTGATGGACGCGGGCACGGGGCCCGGGCTGAACGTTCCCTTGAGGTCCACGCGCATCGTCACGGGCCCGCGCTGCGTGAGCCGGTAGATGAGCGAGTAGTCCTCGTGCGTGAGGAAGGCGCTGGGGAACGCGGACGGCTCATACCGCCCCGCGCCACCCATGTTGAACAGGTTGTCCGGCTTCCGGCTGTCGCGCAGCACGGCGGCCGGGCCCTCCTTGGCGATCATCGCATTGAGCTGCTGCATCACGGCGAACCCGCCGCCGTTCTGTGCCGGCACGCCCTTGGGGAAGGGAATCACGGCTTCGTAGGCGCTCGCGGCGCTGTCACCGACCCAGTTGAGCGGTGTCGGCTTGCCCATCAGCACGATCGCGCCCTTGAGCTTGCCTTCATACTTCGCGAGGTCCTCGGGCGATGACGCGTCCACCACGACCACCGGGCCGCTCACCGCGCCATCGGTCGCCTTGCTCCACCCCATGGACCGGATGCCGATGCGACGCGTGATCGGCGCCGTGATCTCGGCGTCATCCGCGCCGCGCGTCCAGGCGTGCGGCACCTCCGTCGTCTCGAGGTGCGCGTCCACGCCGTAGTCATGGAAGCGCTGCAGGGTCCACGCGCTCGCGGCCTGCATCTGCGGCGACCCGGTGAGGCGCGCCCCGATCTGCGTCGTGAGGTACTCCAGGTTCTGCATGAGCTGCGAGTGCGCGCGGACCTCGTCGGCGATCTGCTGGTCGGCGCGCTCCATTGCCGTGCGATACGGATCGGGTGCCGGGGCGGCGCGCTGCGCGCGGGCGGGCGTCGCGATGGCCCCGAGCGCGACGGCGCCCGCGGCGACGAGCCGGAACACTGATTGTGCCATGATGAATGCCTCGAGAAATCCGGATGGAGGGTTGACGGCGCCTGCCGTCGCGCTCTACGATCACGCGGTGCGCACGCCGTGGCAAGCCGTGGCCGCGTGCTGCCGCGATCTCAATGTTCCCTTCAT
>DASZRI010000372.1:0-7349 GCA_035549215.1 Gemmatimonadaceae bacterium
GGTGCGGTTACCATCGGCGGGTGCGTGGACGCCCGCGTGGTGGAAGCCGCCGAGCGCGTGCTCGCGACGGACGCGCCGGAGCTGGTCGTCGTGGACTTCTCGGATGACGATGCGGCCGAGCTCGGGCTCACCTGCGGCGGGAGCGTGCGCGTGTGGGTGGAGCCCGTGCGCCCGGCGGACGCCGGTGATCCGGCGGTGGCGGCGTACCGCGCGGCGGAAGCGCTGGTGGCGCAGGGCGCGGATGTGTGGATCGGCACGGCGCTGGATGCCACGCGCGAGCGGCTGGTGGCGCGGGCGGACGATGCGCCGGCGCGCGCGCGGCTGGATGCCGGGCGCGAGCGCTTCAGCTTCGTGGAACGGCACGCGCCGCCCGAGACGATGGTGATCGTCGGCGCGGGCGACGTGGCCACCGTGCTTGCGCGGTTCGCGCGCGAGCTGCGCATGCGCACGGTGGTCGTGGACGGCCGCGCGCGCTACGCCACGCCGGAGCGGTTTCCCGGCGTGGACGAGCTGCTGGTCGGCATGCCGTCGGAGCTCGTCATGCGCATCGTGCCCACGCCGCACACGTACCTCGTCCTGCTGTCGCACGACTACAAGTACGAGCTGCCCGTGCTGCGCTACGCGTTGCGTGCGCCGATTGGCTACGTCGGCATGCTGGGCAGCCGGCGCCGCGGGGACGCGGTGCGGGGGATGCTGCGCGAGGAGGGCTTCACGGACGCCGAGCTGGCGCGGCTGCGCTCCCCGGTCGGCCTCGACATCGGCGGGCAGGACGCCGCGGAGATCGCGCTGAGCATCGCGGCCGAACTCGTCGCGCTGCGCGAGGGGCGCTGGCGCGGGCGCGGCGGGGGCGCCGGGTGACGACGCCCTTCGCGCCCGCCGTGCTCGAACACTGGCGCCGGCCGCACAACCATCGACGCCTGGATGCGCCGACGCACGTGCGCGAGGGAAGCAACCCGCTCTGCGGCGACGTCGTTCGCATGGCGCTCCGCGTGGAGGGCGGACAGGTCGTCGAGGCGGCATTCGAGGCGAATGCGTGCGCGATCTGCACCGCGGCGGCGTCCGTGCTCACCGTCCACCTGACGCAGTGCCCGGTGGCCGACGCGCGCGCACTGACCGACGCCGCGCTCACGGCCGAGCTGGGCGACGTGCCGGCTGCGCGCGAGAAATGCCTGCGCCTGCCGCTGGACATCGTGCACGCGATGCTCGCCGGCGCATGATCAGCGTCGTGCTGCTTGCCGCGGGCGCGGCGCGGCGCTTCGGGTCGCAGAAGCTGCTCGCGCCGGTGCGCGGCGTGCCGCTCGCGCGCCTGTCGGCGGAGCGCCTGCTGCTGCAGCCGATGGACGAGCTGGTCGTGGTGCTCGGGCATGACGGCTGCCTCGTGCGCGCGGCGCTGGACGGCCTGCCGGTCCGGTACGCGGTCAACACGCATCCCGAGGCCGGGATGAGCGCGTCGATCCGCGCGGGGGTGGGCGCCGTGTCACCGCATTCGGACGCCCTGATCGTGGCACTGGGCGACCAGCCACTCGCGGATCCGGGGCTTCCCGGTGTGCTCGTGCGCCGCTGGCGCGAGACGAACGCACAGGTGGTGGCGCCGCGCTACGCGGGCATGCAGGGGACGCCGGTGCTCTTTGTGCGATCCTTGTACCCGGAACTGCTCGCGCTCGACGGGGACCGCGGCGCGCGCGAGGTCGTGCGTCGCGATGCGGCGCGCGTGGCGTTCGTGGACGTCCCGTCCCCCATGCCGGCCGACGTGGACACGCCGGCGGACCTGGCGGGCGTCCGGGAGTTGTAAGCCCGGTGCAGGCGTGCCACGGGCTACTGGTCCGGCCGCGTGCGGCCGCGGTATACTTTCGGCAGCCGGGCCGCATCCCGCGTGGCCTTGCAGATCACTCTTCACCCGGAGCACACTCATGCGCAGCGCCGTCTATGCCGCTGCCCTCGTCGCGCTCGCGATGCCGCTGGCGTCGCAGGCCTCCGCGCAGGGCATGGAGAAGGACCCGACCAACAAGGTGCAGGGCGGCCAGGTGCCCGCCGGCTGGCACATCCGCCTGGATGACAAGGACATGAAGCGCTTCACCACGAACGACACCAAGTTCGTGGCCATGGAGGGCGGCTACCACGTCACGTCGGGTCCCGCCGCGATCTACTACAACCCGGCCAACTCGGCGTCGGGCAACTACACGGTGACGGGCAGCTTCACGCAGGTGAAGGCGCCGATGCACCCCGAGGCGTACGGCATCTTCGTTGGCGGCTCGAACCTCGAGACGCCGAACCAGAACTACCTGTACTTCCTGGTGCGCGGCACGGGCGAGTACCTGATCAATCACCGCGCCGGCGCCGACGTCCACAAGATCGTGAACTGGACGGCCAGCGACGCCATCGTGAAGCAGAACGACAAGGGCGTGGCCACGAACACGCTGAGCATCGAGGCGCAGAAGGACTCGGTGCGGTTCATGGTGAACGGCAAGCTGGTGAAGGTGCTGCCGCGCGCGGCGGTGATGAGCAGCGAGGGGATCGCGGGCATCCGCGTCAACCACAACCTCGACGTGCACATCGGGTCGTTCTCGGTCAAGAAGTAACCGGGGTTGCGCGAGGCACGGCGGCGGGGTGGCGCATCGCGCCGCCCCGCCGTTTCACGTTCCCGGCGGGGCGTCGCCGTCCGGCGCGGCCGCAGGCGCAGCACCTCCGCGCGCGGCGTCCGGCGCCATCTGCCGGCGCATCGCGCCGCCAAGCACGGCCCCGATGAAGGCGAGCGCGGTCACGGCGACGCTGAACCACAGCGGCTCCACCGCGGGCCCCTGGTCGACGAGCCCGTTCTGCACGCGCGCCACGCTTGCGGCCACGAAGCAGAGCCCGAGCATGAACGCATGGCCCATCGGGTGGCGACGGCCGATCGCGGCCGCGACGTTGCCCCCCACGATCGCCGCAAGTCCCGTCATGGCCAGGAGCAGCGCCTGCAGCGGAAGCGCGGGCGTGGCCGGCGACGGCGCGCCGTGGAACACCACCGCGTTGGCCATCACGAAGAGCAGCAGGAATGTCAGGAAGCCCGTGACCAGGGCAAGCAGCGTGCGGATCAACGGCCTCTCCACCGATACCTGCAGGGGAACATACGCCACCGGTTTACGAACAGAAAGCTGACACGGCGGGCCTTGATGCATCGTCCATGACCCGCCAACGTCCGGCGATCCGTACGACCCGTTCAACCACCTGTTCCACCGCGCCCACATGCTCTCGCTGGCCCTCCCGCTGCTGCTGACGCTGCTGCCGGGCGATCCGTCCATCGTCTTCAACGGACGGTCGGGCCAGGTGCACGCCCGGCCGCCGCGGCTCGACGCTTCCATCACCGTGGACGGCGCGCTGGCCGAGCCGGCGTGGCAGCGCGCGGCAGTGCTCAGCGGGTTCTCGCAGGTGGTGCCGGTGGACGGCATCCCCGCCGCGGATTCCACCGAGGTGCTCGTGTGGTATTCGCCCACGGCGATCTACTTCGGCATCCGCGCCTTCGAGTCGCACGGCACCGCGCACGCGACGCTGGCCGATCGCGACCACATCGACGCGGACGACAACGTGCAGCTCCTGCTCAGCCCGTACAACGACGCGCACCAGGCGCTCGTGTTCGGGGTGAACCCGCTCGGTGTCCAGATGGACGGGACGATCGTGGAGACGGGTTCGCAGAAGGGGAGCGGGAGCTTCGGCAACGGCGTGCAGGCGCTGCCCACGCCCGACCTCAGCCAGGACTTCGTGTTCGAGTCCAAGGGGCGCCTCACGCCGTGGGGATACGAGGTCGAGGTGCGCATCCCCTTCAAGACGCTGCACTACCAGCCCGACTCGGTGCAGTCGTGGGGGGTGAACGTCATCCGCCACGTGCAGCATTCGGGATTCGTGGACACGTGGACGCCAGTGCGCGTCGCGTCGGCCTCGTTCCTCGGCCAGGGCGGCACGCTTGACGGCTTGCGCGACCTGCACCGCGGGCTCGTGCTGGACGTGAATCCCGAGGTGACGCAGCGGACGCCCGGTGCCCCTGCGGTTGCGGCGGCGCCCGATGCGCGGTGGCAGTACAGCCCGGAGTCGCCGCAGGTGGGCGGCAATGTGCGCTGGGGGATCACCAACAACCTGACGCTGAACGCGACCATGCACCCGGACTTCTCGCAGGTGGAGTCGGACGCGGGGCAGTTCGTGTACGATCCGCGCCAGGCGCTGTACTTCCCTGAGAAGCGGCCGTTCTTCCTCGACGGCATGGAAGGGTTCGCGACGCCGAGCAACCTGGTGTACACGCGGCGAATCCAGCAGCCCGTCTTCGCGGCCAAGGTCACGGGCAAGGTGTCCGGCACGACCGTCGCATTTCTCTCCGCGGTGGACGACCGCAACACGTCGCTCGCCTACAACCCGGCCACCGGGCAGGGCGGGCGCGGGCCCGTGTACAACATCCTGCGGGCGCAGCGCGACCTGAACGCGCAGTCGCGGCTCGGGTTCACGTACACCGACCGCGAGGACGAGCGGTACTCCAATCGCGTGGCCGATGCCGACGCCTTCATCGTGCTGGGCCGGCTGTACAACCTCACGCTGCAGGGGGCGGGGAGCCGCACCGTGGATTCCACGGGCGTGCACCTGGCGCCGCTGTGGGGCGCGGTGCTGCGCCGCAACGGCAAGAAGTATGGCGCCACCTACACGCTCACCGGCATGGACTCGGCGTTCACGGCCGGCGCGGGGTTCATCTCGCGGCCGGGGCTCGCGCACATGAACGTGGACCAGCGCTTCACCTGGTTCGCGGAGCGGGGACGGGCCATCGAGAGCTTCACGTTCAACCCGATGTACGACCTGCTGTGGAAGTACCAGCGGTTCATGGACGGCAAGGACGCCATCGAGAAGAAGCTGCACTTCAACGTGAACTTCGGGCTGCGCGGGGGCTGGTCGGTGGGCGGCGCGCTGCTGCTCGAGACCTTCGGCTACGACCCGAACCTGTTCCAGGGCGTGTACGTGGCGCGCCCGCCGGCGTTCGGCGGCGACACCGTGCCGTTCACCGGCACGCCGCGGCTCCCGAACCGCGACTGGGTGATCACGGCGGCGACGCCGGCGTGGCAGCAGTTCAGCGCCAACGTGCTGTACGTGTGGGGGCACGACGAGAACTTCGACGAGTGGGCCACTTCGTTCATCAACCTGCTCGACGTGAGCGCGCTCATCCGCCCCAGCGACAAGCTGCGCATCAGCCCGGAGTTCATGCTCCAGAGCTACAACCGGCTGTCCGACGGGAGCTGGGTGCGCGCATCGCGGATCACGCGCGTGAAGACGGAGTACCAGATCGCGCGGCCGCTGTTCTTCCGGGTGGTAGGGCAGTACGAGACCACCAGCCGCCTGTCGCTGATCGACGAGTCGCGCACGCAGGGGCCCTTGCTCTTTCGCTCCGCGACCGGCAGCTTCTCGCCCCTGGCGGGGTTCCGCGCGAACGACTTCCGCATCGACTGGCTGCTGGCGTACCAGCCCTCACCCGGCACCGTGTTCTACGCCGGGTACGGCAGCACGTCCACGCCCGACGCGCTGCGGCTGGACCAGTTCACGGAAACGCGGTACCGCCAGAACGACGCCTTCTTCGTCAAGCTGAGCTACCTCTTCCGCATGTGAGATGACCGACGATCCGCAGCCGACGAGCCCGAACGCAGGCCACACGCTGAAGCGGGCACTCGGCCTGCGGGACCTGGTCCTCTTCAACCTCGTCGCGGTGCTCGGGCTGCGGTGGCTGGCAACCTCGGCCAAGGCCGGCCCGGCCGCGCTCGCCCTCTGGCTGCTGGCGGCGGCGCTGTTCTTCGTGCCGCAGGGACTCGCTGTCATCGAGCTGTCGTCCCGGTTCCCGCAGGAGGGCGGCGTCTACGTCTGGACGCGCGCGGCGCTCGGCGAGCGGCACGGCTTCGTCTGCGGCTGGTGCTACTGGATCAACAACGTCCTGTACTATCCCACGCTGCTCATCAGCTCGGCCGTGATCGCCACGTACGTGGTCGGCCAGGGCGAGGGCGGGCTGGCGAGCAACTGGACGTACATCATCACGGCCACGCTGCTCTTCCTGTGGCTGGCCGTCGCGATGAACATCGTGGGGCTGGGCACCGGCAAGTGGCTGCAGAACGCCGGCGGCATCGGCACGTACATCCCGGGCGTGCTGCTGGTGGCGGTCGGCGCGTACGCACTGGCCACGGGACACGCGAGCGCGAACACCTTCACCTGGCGCGCGAGCATGCCCGACCTCACGAACCTCGATTCGCTGAACCTGTGGGCGTCCATCGCGTTCGCGTTCGCGGGGCTCGAGCTGTCGGCGGCAATGGGCGACGAGGTGCGCGACGCGCGGCGCAACCTGCCGCGGGCGATCTTCATCGCGGCGCCGCTGATCGCGGCGGCGTACGTGCTCGGCACCGCTGCGCTGCTCTGGCTCGTGCCGGTGGGCAACATCAACATCGTGTCCGGCTTCCTGCAGGGCATCTCGCGGGGGGCGACCCTGGTCAGCCCGGCACTCTGGTGGGTGGCCCCGGTTGCGGCGGCCGCGTACACGGTGGGGAACCTGGGCGGCGTCGGCGCCTGGCTCACTGGGCCGGCGCGCGTCGCCTTCGTGATCGGCATCGACCGCTACCTGCCGCCCGCCTTCGGCAAGGTGCATCCGCGCTGGCACACGCCCTACGTTGCGATCCTGGTGCAGGCCGGCATTGCCAGCGTGTTCCTGCTCGTCTCCGTGCTGGGCAAGGGCACGAAGGTCGAGACCGTGTACCTGATCCTGCTCGACACGCAGCTCCTCGTGTACTTCATCCCGTACTGCTACCTGTTCATCTCCTTCCTGATGCACCGGTGGCGCGGCGGGGAGCCCGAGGGCGTGATGCTCGCGCCCGGCGGTCGTGGGGGCGCAACGCTGCTCGGCGTGTGCGGGCTGTGCGTGACCCTGTTCGCGATGGGCGTGGCGATGGTCCCGCCGGGCGGCACCGCCCAGCCGTGGCTGTTCGAGCTGAAGGTGGTGGGCGGTGCCGCCGCGTTCGTGCTGCTGGGCGGGGTCTTCTACTGGCGGGGACAGCGACACGCGCGCATCATTTCCGCCTGATCCCGCGTAACACTTGCGCCCCCGGACCGGTGCCCCGCGCCGGCCGTTCCCGCGCAGCCCTGCCTCACGTCGGAGCATGCCCATGAAGCGCCCCCTTGCCCACGCGGCCGCCCTCCTGCTGGCGATCGGCGCCGCCATTCCCCTCCATGCGCAGCTGCCGGCCACCCAGGCCGCGGCGCACGCGACCGCGGCACGCCAGGCCGGCGGACGCCAGATGTCCGTAGCCGACCTTCGCGCCTGGAAAAGCATCCGCGGCGAGGAGGTGTCCAACGACGGCAAG
>DASZRI010000373.1:0-7968 GCA_035549215.1 Gemmatimonadaceae bacterium
TCCGCGATCACGAGCCCGTGGCGCATGCGCTGCGCGCCTGCGCGCCCACTCGAGCCGCGCGCCCCCGCGCGGAGCATGCCGCTGATGTCCGGCCGCGCCGCATGCAGCGCAGGGACGATCCCGAACAGCGCGCCCGTCACCAGCGCGAGCAGCGCCGCGAACACCACGATGCGCGCGTCGATCCCGACTTCATCCAGGCGCGGCAGCCCGCGCGGCCCGAACGCGACCACCGCGTCCACCACCCAGTTGGCCAGCAGCACGCCGAACACGGCGCCGGTCCCGGCGAGCAGGATGCTCTCGGTCACCAGCTGGCGGACGATGCGCCAGCGTCCCGCGCCGAGTGCCGTGCGCACCGCCATTTCCGTCTCGCGCGCCGACGCACGCACCAGCAGCAGGTTGGCAACGTTCGCGCAGGCCACCAGCAGCACGAACCCCACCGCGCCCAGCAGCGTCAGCAGCGCGCCGCGCGCGTTCTGCACCATCTGCGCCTGCATCGGGAACGCCCCGCCCGTGAACTCGGCGTTGCTGTCCGGAAACCGTTGCGCAAGCTGCGCGCCGATCGCCGCGAGGTCCCGGTTCGCGCCGTCCGGCGTCGCACCCGCAGCCAGCCGCGCGACCGCGTAGATCGAATGCGATCCACGGTTGTTCGGGTCCGTCTCGAACGGCTGGAACTGCATCGGCACCCAGACCTCGGACTTCTGCGGATAGTTCATCCACGACGGCGCCACGCCGATCACCGTGTACGCCTCGCCATCCAGCAGCACCGACTGGCCGACGATGCGCGGGTCGCCCCCGAAGTGCGCCTTCCACGTCCCGTACGACAGCACCACGACGTGTGGCGCACCCTGCGCGTCGTCCCCCGTTGCGAAGAAGCGGCCGAGCGCTGGCTCGATGCCCAGCACGTGGAAGAACGACGCCCCCACGCGCGTCGAGCGCAGCCGCACCGGCTGCGACCCGTTGCCCGTCATGTTCGCCGTGCCCGGATCCATCGCCGCGATATCGGCGAAGCTGTGGTTCTGCGCCTTGTAGTCCAGGTAGTCGAGCACCGACATCGGCACGTCGCGACCGCGATTCACGCTCGCCACGCGCACGAGCTGCGATGGCTCACGGTACGGCAGCGGCTTGATCAGCACGCCGTACACGATGCTGAATACCGCGGTCGTGGCCCCGATCGCGAGTGCGATCGTGAGTACGGCCGACGCGGTGAATCCGGGCGCCTTCAGGAGCTGGCGCGTCGCATAGCGGATGTCCTGGAGAATCGAGTGCATGGCGGCTGATGCTGGAAGTCGTGGTCGAATGCCGAACCCGGTGTGTCCATCACAGGCAAGTCCCGTGCCCAGTGCGACAGGAGCCATCTCGTTGCAGGACAACCCGTTACGCCCTCTCACAACGGGCCTCACGGGACGTCCGGTGTCCGCCTCCGGGACGCGGTGTTCGTTTCCGGACAGTCGCTGCCGGCGCCCGTCGAGCCTGACCGCGCGCATTCCCTTCAGCGTTGCCCCCGCGCACGCCCGCCCAGTTTGACCGCAAGGTTCGGATGGCGCGCCTTCTCGCGCGCCATAACTTCCGCCCCATGACACCCGCTCGCGCGACCACCGCCGCCCAGGACGCGCCGCCCCTCTCGGATGCGGCCGCGTGGCGTGCCGTGCTCGCGCGTGACGCGCGCTACGACGACCGCTTCGTGTTCGCGGTGTCATCCACCGGCATCTTCTGCCGGCCGTCGTGCCCCGCACGGCGTCCGCGGCGCGAGCACGTGCGGTTCCTCGCCGATGCTCGCGCAGCCGAGCGTGCAGGGTATCGCGCCTGCAAGCGCTGCCGGCCTGCATCGGCAGGTCCGTCGCGCGCCGACCAGGCCGTGCAGGCCGCGTGCGCCTGGCTTGAATCGCACGTCGATGTGCGCGTCACGCTTGCCGAGCTTGCGCGCCGCGTCGGCATGAGCCCGCATCACCTGCAGCGCACGTTCGTCCGCGCCGTCGGCGTCTCGCCGCGCGAGTACCAGGACGCACTGCGACGCCGCCACTTCACCCAGCGCCTCCGCGCCGGAGACACCGTGAGCAAGGCCACCTTCGATGCCGGCTACGGATCCAGCAGCCGGGTGTACGGGCGCCGCGCCGTCCGCACCTCGATCACTCCCGCACAGGTGCGACGTGGCGCGCCCGGCGCCCACATCACCTTCACGATCACGGCGTGCTCGCTCGGCCGCCTGCTCGTCGCCGGCACCGACGTCGGCGTCTGCGCCGTGGCGCTCGGCGATTCCGACCAGGCGCTCGAGCGTTCGCTGCGTGCCGACTTCCCGCGCGCCGAGATCAGCAGGGCGGGCCGCACGCACGATGCGTGGGTTGCGGCCGTCGTCGCGCTGGTGGACGGCAGGGCGTCCCACGGCAACCTCCCGCTGGACGTGCGCGGCACGGCCTTTCAGTGGAAGGTGTGGAAGGCGCTCCAGCGCATCCCGCGCGGCCGCACGCTCTCGTATGGCGAGCTCGCGGCCCAGCTCGGCCAGCCGACGGCCGCGCGCGCCGTGGCGCGGGCCTGTGCCACCAACCCCGTCGCGCTCGTCATTCCCTGCCACCGTGTCGTCCGCGGCTCTGGTGCGCTTGGCGGCTATCGCTGGGGGGTGGAACGCAAGGCGCGGCTGCTCGAGGCCGAGCGCGAGCGCTGAGCTCCCGCGGCCGGCACGCGCCGCGCCCCCTGACACCACCGCTGCGGATTCACGCGGGCCGCCCATAACGCGCCGCCAGGGACGCCGCAATCGTGCGCCTTCCCCGCTGCCGCATTAGACTGGCCGCATGGGCGCACTCGGCAACCTGCCAGAACTTCCCACGGACCTGACGTACATCGCGCTCCTGTTCGCGCTGTTCGTCGTGCCCAAGGCGCTGCTGCGGTATCGCATTCCCGACGCGGTCACCTGCCTGCTGCTCGGCTTTGCGGCCGTGTCGCTCGGCTTCGAGCACGGCAACCCGACGGTGGAGATCCTCTCCACCTTCGGCATCACCGCACTGTTCCTGTTCGCCGGCCTCGAGATCGACGCGCACGAGTTGCGCCGCGGTGCACGCACGCTCGTGCAGCACGCAATCATCTGGTCCGCGCTCGTCGTGGCCGTCAGCGTGCTGCTCATCCGCGTGCTCGGCCTGGAGTGGCGGCCCGCCGCACTCGCGTCGCTCGCGCTGCTCACGCCGTCCACGGGCTTCATCCTGTCATCGCTCCGGTCGCTGGGCCTTGCCCCCGCCGAGCAGTTCAGCGTCAAGACCAAGGCCGTCGGCTCCGAGCTGATCGCCCTCGCCGCGCTGTTCTTCATCATGCAGACCACCTCGTGGCAGCGCTTTGGCATCGCGACCGGCGCGATGATCCTCATCGTTGCCTTCATACCGTTCGCCTTCCGGCTCTTCGCCACGCGCATCTCGCCGTGGGCCCCGCGCTCGGAGTTCGCCTTCCTGCTGATGGTCGCCGTCGTCTGCGCGTATGCCACGCGCCAGCTCGGCGTGTACTACCTGGTCGGCGCGTTCCTTGTCGGCGTCGCCGCGCAGCGCTTCCGCACGCAGCTCCCGGCCATGTCGTCCGAGCGCATGGTGGACGCGCTCGAGGCCTTCGGCTCGGTGTTCATCCCGTTCTACTTCTTCGCCGCCGGCACGCACATCGCGCACGACCAGATCACGTGGGTGTCCGCCGCCGTCGGCCTCGGGCTCGTCCTCGTTGCCGTGCCGCTCCGCGTGCTGGTCGTCGAGGGACATCGTCGCGTCGCGCTCGACGAGGCGCCCGCTGCGTCGCGCCGCGTGGCCGTGGCGCTCGTGCCGACGCTCGTGTTCACGCTCGTGCTCAGCAACCTGCTCACGCACACCTTTGGTGCGCCGCCGTGGCTCGTGGGCGCGCTGATCATCTACACCGTCGTCAACACGGCACTGCCCGCGTTCGTGTTGCGTGCCAGCGCCGCGGAATACAGCGAACCGGTGGCGGAAGCCGCTGGGGGCGCCGGCGTCACCACCCCGTCACGGACTCCGCCAACCAGCGAAGCAGCGCCGCCGGCCACATGACCGCCAACCCGCACGACCCGGGCGTCGAGGCCGCACGCGCGCGACTGGCGCAGGCGGGAGACGTCGAAGTCCCGATCCTGCATGCCGCGTCCGGCGCGCAGGTTCGCATCGGCACCGCGAGCTGGACGGATCCGACCATGGTCGCGCCCGGTGTCTTCTACCCGGACGGCGTCGCGTCGCCCGAGGCGCGATTGCGGTTCTATGCGTCACGATTCCCGCTCGTGGAAGTGGACTCCACGTACTACGCGATCCCCGCGCCGTCCATGGCCGAGCGGTGGGCGGAGCGCACGCCGGATGGATTCGTGTTCAACATCAAGGCGCACGCGCTGATGACGGGCCACCCCACGGAGACGTCGCGACTGCCCAGGGCCATTCGCGATGAGCTCCCCGCGCCGCTGCACGACAAGCCGCGCCTGTACGCAAAGGACCTGCCGCCTGAGCTCCTCGATCGCGCCTGGACCATGTTCCTCGACGCCCTCGAGCCCCTGCGCCAGTGCGGCAAGCTCGGCGCCATCCTGCTGCAGTACCCGCGCTGGTTCCACCCGACGCGCCAGTCCGCCGGTGCGATCGAGGACGCGGTGCACCGCCTGCGCGGGAACCGGGCCGCCGTCGAGTTCCGCCACCATTCGTGGCTCGACGAGCCGCTCCGCGACCGCACCCTCGCGCTGCTCCAGCGCCATGGGCTCGCCTACGTCTCGGTGGACGAGCCGCAGGGGATGGACAGCAGCGTGCCGCCAGTGGCGGGCGTCTCCAGCAACGCGCTCTCCATCGTGCGCTTCCACGGGCGGCGCACCGAATTCTGGGAACGCCCGGCGGCACGGGTCAGCGAGCGCTTCCGCTACCTGTACGACGAGCCCCAGCTCGCGGAGTGGCTGCCACGGATCGAGGAGCTCACCCGGCAGTCAGGGGAAGTCCACCTGGTGTTCAACAACTGCTACGCGAACTACGGCACCACCAACGCCGTGGAGCTCGCAGCGTTGCTCCGGCGGGCCGGCATCGCGCGCTGACGCGCGTGCCGGCTACTCGCCGTACGGGATCCAGATGTTCTTGACCTGCGTCGCCGCGCGCAGGAACTCGCGCCCCTCGCCCTGCTGCGCGTCCATCCAGTCCCGCTCGTGCCACGAGCACCAGGTGCGCTTCATGTTCGCGGCCGACGCCAGCTCCACCATCTTCACGCCGTCGGCGGAGCCGAAGAACCACGCCGCCTCGACGTCGTCGTGGTCGGCGAGGACCTTCGCGAGCGCCATGCGGTCGCCCGTGACGATGTTCACCACGCCTGCCGGCACGTCCGAGGTCTCGAGCACGCTGTAGAAATCCGTGGCCGACAGCGGGTGCCGTTCCGACGGGACGACAATCGTGGTGTTGCCCGTGGCGATCGCCGGCGCGACCAGCGACACGAAGCCGAGCAGCGGCATCTCGTCGGGACACGCGATGCCAATCACGCCGATTGGCTCGTTCATCGCCAGGGCGACGCCGCGGATCGGCACGTTGTGCACCGCGCCATCGTACTTGTCCGCCCACGCGCCGTACGTGAACAGGCGCGAGATGCTCGCCTGCACCTCGCGCGACGCCGCGCCACGCCCCTTGCCGGTCATCGCGTCGATGCGCGCCGCGAACTCGTCCGCGCGCGCCGACAGGTTCTCGGCGATGTAGTACAGGATCTGCCCGCGCAGGTGGCCCGTGGCCTTCGACCAGGACTTCCACGCACCGTGCGCGGCCTCGACCGCGTTGCGGACGTCCTTGCGGTTGCCCTCGCCTACCTCGCCCACCGGGCGCCCCTTGGCGCCAACGATCACGCGCGAGTAGCCGCTGTCCGGGCGCGCCTGCTTGCCGCCGATGAACAGCTTCGGCGTGCGGTCGATGGCCGGCATCTTCGCCGAGCCCTTCCCGTCCGCGCGCGCGGCATCGTGATCACGGGCCACGACGCGGGACGCCTTGCGCGCCGGCGCGTCGTGCTCCCAGTCGGCCTTGAGGTACTCCCACATGCCCTCGCGGCCACCCTCGCGCCCGAACCCGCTCTCGCGATAGCCGCCGAATCCCGCGGACGCGTCGAACAGGTTCGTCGAGTTCACCCACACCACGCCCGCCTTGATCCTGGGCGCGATGTCCAGCGCGAGGTTGATGTTCTCCGTCCACACGCTCGCCGCGAGCCCGTACGGCGTGTTGTTCGCCAGCGCCACGCTCTCCTCGGGCGTGCGGAACGTCATCTCCACCAGCACCGGCCCGAAGATCTCCACCTGCGCGATCGTGGACGACGGCTGCACGTCGGTGAACAGCGTCGGCGGGTAGAAGCAGCCCTCCGTCGGCACCGCCCACGACGGCTGCCACATCGCCGCGCCTTCCTGCACCCCGCGCTCCACCAGCTCGCGGATGCGCTGCAGCTGCACCGGCGCGACGATCGCGCCCATGTCCACCGCCTTGTCCAGCGGCGGCCCCACGCGCAGGCGCTCCATGCGCGCGCGCAGCTTGGCCACGAGCCGGTCGGCCACGCCTTCCTGCACGAGCAGCCGTGAGCCCGCGCAGCACACCTGCCCCTGGTTGAACCAGATCGCATCCACCACGCCTTCCACCACGCTGTCCAGGTCGGCGTCGTCGTACACGATGAACGGGCTCTTGCCGCCCAGCTCCAGGCTCAGCTTCTTGCCCGTGCCCGCCGTCGCGCGCCGGATGATGCGCCCCACTTCCGTGGACCCCGTGAACGCGATCTTGTCCACGTCGGGATGCTCCACGATCAGGCGCCCCGTGTCACCGTCGCCCGTGACGATGTTGATCACGCCCGCCGGGATCCCCGCCGCATCCGCGACCTCGGCGAACAGCAGCGCAGTGAGCGGCGTGAATTCCGCCGGCTTGAGCACCACCGTGTTCCCGGCCGCGAGCGCCGGCGCCACCTTCCACGCGAGCATCAGCAGCGGAAAGTTCCACGGGATGATCTGCCCCACGACGCCGACCGCGGAATACCCCGCGAACTCGGTGTCCATGAGCTGCGCCCACCCTGCATGGTGGTAGAAGTGCCGCGCCACGAGCGGGATGTCCAGGTCGCGCGTCTCGCGGATGGACTTGCCGTTGTCCATGCTCTCGAGCACGGCGAACAGGCGCGAGTGGCGCTGCACCTCGCGCGCCAGCGCGTACAGGAAGCGCGCGCGCGCGTGCCCGGGCAGCCCCTTCCATGCGGGCAGCGCTCGGCGCGCCGCGGCCACCGCGGCGTCCACGTCGCGCGCTGCGCCCTGCGACACGCGCGCCAGCAGCTTCGCGGTGGACGGCTCGAACACGTCAAACAGCCCGGCCGGCTTCGTCCACCCGCCATTGATGAAATGGCCGAACGCGCTGCCATGCCGTTCCAGCCAGCGGCGCGCCTCGGTGTCGCTCTCGGGCGCCGGCCCGTACTCCATCGTCTCGAAGATCGCGGATACGCTCGCCATGGTCAGGGCATCGGGTGACGATAAGCCGCCGAGTAGCGGCCCGTGAGGAACATCTCGAGCTGGCGCTCGATGTCGGTGAGCAGCGAGCTGGCCCCGTACCGGAACAGGTCCGGGCGCAGCCAGCGATCGCCGAGTTCTTCCTTCATGAGGTACAGGTATTCAAGGGCCTGCTTGGCCGTGCGAATCCCACCGGCCGGCTTGAATCCCACCGCGTAGCCCGTCTGCTCGTGGTACTCGCGGATCATGCGGCACATCACCAGCGCAAAGGGCAGCGTCGCGTTCACGCCCTCCTTGCCCGTGGACGTCTTGATGAAGTCGGCGCCGGCCTGCATCGCCACCAGGCTCGCGCGCGCCACGTTGCCGAGCGTCGCCAGCTCGCCCGTCGCGAGGATGGCCTTCATGTGCGCGTCACCGCACGCCTCGCGGAACGCCTTCACCTCGTCGTACAACGCCTCGTAGTTGCCCGTGAGCACGTGCGCGCGCGTGATGACGATGTCGATCTCCCGCGCCCCCGCGGCCAC
>DASZRI010000374.1:0-9847 GCA_035549215.1 Gemmatimonadaceae bacterium
CGGCGCTGCAGCGCGTGACGCAGCGCGCGGTGGCCGACCGGCTGCTGTCGCTGGCGGCGGACACGACCGCGGCGCCCGAGGTGCGCGCGATCGTGGAGCTGGAAATCCGCGACCTGCGGGCCGATGCGGCGCGGCGCGCCACGGCCGGCGACCTGGCGACGCGCGCGCACTGGGCGGCGATTGCCGGCGACTTCGGCCGGTGGATCGACCGGCGCGAGCTGCCCCGGCCCACGCAGGCGCTGGAGGCGCCGCCGGGTGACCCATTCGGGATGGGCGACGACTGGCCGCTGTAACGAAAACGGGCGGGCATCCGGCTGGGGATGCCCGCCCGCTCGCGTTCCGCGGTCCTCGCGCCTAGTAGATCGCGACGTTGTCGATCCAGGTGTTCGGCACCGCCTGGTACACCTGCATGCCCTTGGTGGCACGCGACACGTTGCACGAGTTGTAGACGTAGCTCTTCGTCCCGTTGGCGGTGGCCTCGCTGATCACGACGCTCGTGTCGGCCGTGCCCCCACGCAGGATGTTGAGGCCGCTGATCGTGGCGCCGGACGTCGTGTTGTTGCCGTTCGACGTCAGCGAGCCGCCCACCAGGATGATGCCGTTCCACATGTTGCTGCCGCTGATGGTGAAGTTGCTGTCGGCGATGATGATGCCCTGGCCGGCATTGGGCAGCGAGTAGTTGTTCGAGTGGATGCGGATGATCGGCCAGTAGCTCGTGTCCGCAAACTTCGACGACGACGGAAACGAGTTCGGGGGAATCTCCACGTCGGGCGTGATGGCCCCGTTCATGATGCTCGCCCAGTCGATCTTGGTCTGCGCGGCAAGCTGCGACACGCTCTTCGTGGTGTCGAGTGGCGGGTTGCCGGTCGGCGAGAAGTGGCCGCTGGAGCTCCATTCGCCCTTGGGCACGCTCACGCCGGCGCGGGACGTATCCTGGCCGCACTGGTCCACCCCGCTGATCGTGCCGGAGGAGCCCTGCTTGCTGATACCGGACAGGCTGGTCCAGCCGGCGAGCACGTTCATGACCATCGTGTTCCACTTGGCGTACATGCCCACCGTGCGCTCGGCCTTCGCCGAATTGCCCGCCCCCGACATCTTCACGGTCGTGTCCACGCCGTGGGACATGACGAAGTAGATGGCCGGGTCGTTGCTGCCCGTGGAGGCGTGCACCTGGCGCGAGGTCACGTCGGCATAGCCGCCCGTCACCGCGACGCGCGCCGACTCATACTGCGCCACCGGCGGTGCGTTGGCTCCCGTCAGGTAGCAGAGCTGGCAGAAGCCGCTCTCGGAACGCCGGACCAGGAACTGCTCCAGCCCGTTCTGCGCGATCCAGAAGGCGCGGTTCACGCCGCGCTCGGCCTGGTTCGTGGCGATCTCGGAGTTGGTGGCCAGGAAGCCCGCGGCCAGCGCGGCGGTTATCACGGCGATCACCAGGATGGCCATCGGCAGGGCAAAGCCCTCACGGTTCTTGAGCGCGGTCATGGGGGGCATCCTCAGAAGGAGCGCCGGTTCCGGAAGAACACGGCGGTGGTCATCTTCACCTGCGTGGGCGACTGGCCCGGGTTGGCCTGCTGCGCCAGCCCGTTGAGCACGATGTCCACGCCACGGATGTTGTACAGCGACGGCACCGTGGTCTGCGACGTGTCCTGGCCCGTCACGTAGAACTTGAAGCGTGCGCTGCTGTCGAACGGCGCCATGATCTCCTCCGAGCTGCCGCCCGACGGCGTGCGATAGAGGCCGTACTTGCCCGGGAAGGCGCTGGACGCCGCGAACGTGTACGTGATCTTCTGGTACAGGAAGAGCGGCGTGCGCACGCTGGCGCTGGCGGCCACCGGCGTCAGCGAGACGACGCGGCCCGCCCGGCCGTTGATCGTGAGCGTGCTGATCCCGGCCTGCCCCGAGCCCGTGCCCGTGCAGTCCGACGTGGTCGCGTAGCTCTGCACGCTGTCGCTCCCCTGCGGCGACGTGGGCGTGACGATGGTGTAGCGCCCCGAGCTGTTGCGCCACGCGTAGCCGGCATACTTGGCCAGCGCCACCGCGCTCGAGTCCACGGGCAGGAGGCTGGCGATGGTCGCACTGGCCGTGATCTTGCACACGAGCCCGTACTGGTAGGGCACGATGACGCGGATCGTGTGGCCGCCCGACGACGCCGAGTCGATGCCGCCCGAGTCCTGCACCATGCGCAGGTCGGACATGAGCAGGTTCATCGAGTTGCGGGCCACCTGGCGCGCGTTCTGCGCGCCGTACTCGCGGGTGAAGAACCGCGACTGCTGCATCACCAGCTTGGTGAACGCGACGCCGATGATGCCGATGATCACGATGGAGATCAGCACCTCGGCCAGCGTGAAGCCGCCGCGGCGGCGTGGGAGCATGGGCATGGGGATCAGCACCCGGAGCAGAGGGGCGTGCCGGGCGGGTTGGCCCGGTCGAAGGTCAGCGAGTCCGCGCCGATCGTGTAGGGCGTGCCGGTGGTCGACGTGGGCTTCACCACGATCTTGATCGTCTTTCGCGTGGTGGACGCGGTGGTGATGGTGATCGTCTGCGTGAACGTGGACTTGCCCATGGTCACGGTGGTGGATCCCGTGCCCGTGGTGGCCAGGGAGCTGAACGGCATGCCGCCCAGCCGGGCCGCCTGCTGCTGCAGGATGGCCGTGCGCTTGGCCACGAGGTCGTTGATGCGGCCGCGCATGCTCACGTACATCGAGAGCTTGGCCAGCGAGGAGAGCACGATGGCCAGCATGGTCATGGCGATCATGATCTCGATGAGGCTCATGCCGCGGCGCGGTTGCGCTGTCCCGGCAGGCACGTGGGGCCGCCGTCGAAGGGAGGCTCGCATCATTTCACCTGGACCAGTCCGCCGCGCGTCATGCGGACCGTGTGCTTGTACGTCGTCGTGCCGGCCGTCTCCGAGAGCGTGACGGAAATGGAATCCTGCGCCAGGCCGACCGGGTAGATCTCGAGCGAGGAGCGCGACATCGTGACGCCCGAGTTCGTGAGGTTGAAGCTGGAGAGCGACAGCCGCCGGAAGACCGTGCCCGACCGGTCCTGCACCGAGAACTGCACCTTGCTGCTGTCGTACTTGATCTGCATCGGCTTGCGGTCCCGCTGCGCGAGCGCGTACGCCGCCTGCCAGTCGTTGCTGAGCGCGATGGCGGCGCGGTTCACGCGCTGGCGCGTGATGACCTGGCTGATCCGCCCCGCGGTGAGCGCGGCCATGACCCCGAGCATGACGAACACCGTCAACAGCTCGATGAGCGAGAATCCGGCGCGTGGGCGGCGACCATCAGGTCTGCGTGACATGCGATGCCTGTGATGTGACACGACAGCCTCAGGTGCAGGAATTGATCCAGCGGACACGAAAGTGCGTATCCCGCTGTCCGATAATGACTTGGCTGGAAATGAATGGTCACATGCCACTGACGAACTATGCAAAAAGTAGCAATATCGCGCAGGGAGTTGCGACTGCAAGCGGCGGCCTGGCAGCCCCGACGCCCCGTCGGGTGAACGCCCCTGCCCATCAGCGGTAGCAGTCGGTATCTCTCACTTCCGGCCGCGTGCCGGATGTTTCTCGAATCGAACGGAGGAGCAGGATGCGCATTCGCAGGCTCGGCGTCGTCGGCGCCGGCACCATGGGCCACGGAATCGCCGCGCTCGCCGCCTCGGCCGGCATTCCGGTTGTGCTGCTGGACATCCCCGGCCCGGACACTGATCGCAGCGCTCCCGCGCGGCAGGGACTGGAAAAGGCGAAGAAGGCCCGCCCCGCCGCCTTCATGGATATCGACCGCGCTGCCCTGGTGCGCGTGGGGAACACGGCCGACGACCTCAAGCTGCTGGCCGACTGCGACCTCGTGATCGAGGCGATCATCGAGCAGCTCGAGCCCAAGCGCGCGCTGTACGCCGAGCTGGAGAAGGTGCTCGGCGCGCACACGATCATCGCGTCCAACACGTCGGGGATCCCGATGGCGCTGCTCACGAAGGGGCGCAGCGACGGCTTCACGCGCCGTTTCGTGGGCATGCACTTCTTCAACCCGCCGCGCTACCTGCACCTGCTCGAAATCATCCCCACGGCGCACACCGCGCCGGAGACGATCTCGGCGGTGCGCGCGTTCAGCGAGCGGGTGCTGGGCAAGGGCATCGTCACCGCGCGCGACGTGCCCGGTTTCGTCGCCAACCGGCTGGGCGTGTTCGGCATGATCCTGGGCGTGCGGATGATGGAGGAGTTCAAGCTCTCCATCGACGAAGTGGACGTGCTCACGGGGCCGCTGATCGGCCGCGCGAAATCGGCCACGTTCCGCACCGCGGACCTCACGGGGCTGGACGTGCTCGCGCATGTGGCCACGGGACTCTCGCAGGCCACAGGCGAGGACTTCGCGCTGCCGCCGTGGGTGGACGGGATGATCCGCAACGGGCAATTGGGCGAGAAGAGCGGGGCCGGGTTCTACAAGCGCGTGGGCAAGGAGATCCACACGCTCGACTGGACGACGATGCAGTACGCGCCGGCGAAGAAGCCGGAATCGAAGGCGATTGACGCCGCGCTGCGGATGCCGCTCGCGGAACGGCTCGCGGCCGCGGTGAAGCTCGACGGCACGTACGGCGAGTTCGTGCGCCAGTACCTGGCCCGGCTGTCGCAGTACGTGGTGCAGACGGCGCCGAAGATCGCGTATCACCTGGGCGACGTGGACCACGCGATGGAGTGGGGCTTTGCGTGGGAGGCGGGCCCCTTCCGCCAGCTCGACCTGCTCGGCGACGCGCTGCCCGGCACCACGTCGATGCGCCCCGCGCCGGCGGCCGACGGCTACTACTCGGCGGACGGCATGCGGGCGATGGCACTGGACTGGAGCGGCTACGAGCCGGTGCAGGAGCGCGACGACCTGGTGCGCATCGACCGGCTCAAGCGGGCCGGGCGTGCGCTGTACGAGAACGCGGACGCGACGCTCTGGCATGCCGGCGACGGCGTGGCCGTGCTGGAGTTCCACAGCAAGATGAACTCGCTGGGCGAGGGCGTGATCACGATGCTGCAGCGTGCGCTGGAGATCGTGGATCGCGACGCGCTGGCGGGACTGGTGATCGGCAACGACGATCCGCGCACCTTCACGGCGGGCGCGGACCTGGGCATGATCGCGGCGCTGGTGCAGGCGGGCGACTGGAAGCGGCTGGACGAGGCCGTGCGCCTCTTCCAGGGATGCTCGATGGCGATCCGCTCGGCACCATTCCCTGTCGTGGCGGCGCCGTTCGGGCTCACGCTCGGCGGCGGGTGCGAGTGGTCGCTGCACGCCGCGGCCATCCAGGCGCACGCCGAGCTGTACATGGGGCTGGTGGAAGCGGGCGTCGGGCTGCTGCCGGGCGGCGGTGGGACCAAGGAGCTGCTGTTCCGGTTCGCCGGGGAGCTGGCGCCGTACGACGACGCCGATCCGTTCGAGGCACCGAAGCGCGCGTTCAAGCTGATCGCGATGGCGGCGACGAGCACCAGCGCGCTCGAGGCACGCAAGCTCGGATTCCTGCGCGCCGCGGACCGGATCTCGATGAACCGCGACCTGCTGCTCACCGATGCCAAGCAGCGGGTGCTGGACCTGGCGCCGGGGTACGTGGCGCCGCCGCCGCGGACGATCATGGCCGTGGGGCGCGACGGCATCGGGAACCTGGACTACGCCGCGTGGGCCATGCGCGAGGCAGGGCAGGCGTCGGATTACGACCTGCGGCTGGCGCACGAGATCGCGTGCGTGCTCTGCGGTGGCGACGGCCCGGCCCGGATCGTGACGGAGCAGGACATCCTCGACCTCGAGCGCGACGCCTTCCTGCGCCTGCTGGGCAACCAGGAGACGCAGGAGCGCATCGTGCACATGCTCAAGACCGGCAAGCCGCTTCGCAACTGAGAGGAGCCAGGACGTGACCGAAGTCGTGATCGTATCGGCCGTGCGCAGTGCCGTGGCGCGCGGCAAGAAGGACGGGGCGCTGGCCAGCGTGCACCCGGTGGAACTGTCGTCGCTGCTCATGCGCGCGGCGGTGGACCGCGTGCACGTGGACCCGGCGATCGTGGATGACGTGCTGTGGGGCTGCGCGATGCCCGAGGCGTCGCAGGGGCTGAACGTGGCGCGGTTGTCGCTGCTGCGCGCGGGATTCCCCGTGGACGTCCCCGGCGCGACCATCAATCGCTTCTGCTCGTCGGGGCTGCAGACGGTGGCGTTCGCCGCGCAGGAGATCCTGAGCGGGATGGCGGACGTCGTGCTCGCCGGCGGCATCGAGATGATGAGCCAGGTGCCGATGTCGGGCTACCACACGCGGCTCGATCCCGAGGCGGTGGAGTCGTACATCGGGATGGGGTTCACGGCCGAGCGCGTGGCCGAGCGGTGGAAGGTGACGCGCGAGGACCAGGACGCGTGGGCGCTGGGCAGCCAGCAGAAGGCAGCGCAGGCGCAATCGACTGGGAAGTTCAACGGCCAGATCGTGCCCGTGCCGGTGACCCGCGCGACGTGGTCGGGCGCGACGAAGTCGGAGACGACGGTGGAGTTCACGCGCGACGAGCTGGTGCGCGCGGACACGACGCTGGAGGGGCTGGCCAGGCTGCGCCCTGCCTTCAAGGCGAACGGCAGCGTGACCGCGGGCAACGCGAGCCCGTATTCCGACGGCGCCGCGGCCGTGCTGCTCATGACGCGCGAGCGGGCGCATCAGCTCGGGCTCACGCCGCTGGCGCGCTTCGTCAACTACGCCGTGGCCGGCGTCGCGCCCGACGTGATGGGCGTGGGGCCGGTGAAGGCGGTGCCCAAGGTGCTGAAGCGCGCGGGGCTCACGCTGGCCGACGTGAAGCTGATCGAGTTCAACGAGGCGTTCGCCGCGCAGGTGGTGGCCGTGGTGCGCGAGCTGGGGATGAACCCGGAACTCGTGAACGTGAATGGCGGCGCGATCGCGCTCGGGCACCCGCTGGGCGCCACCGGCGCCAAGCTCACCGCGCAGCTCGTGCATGAACTGCACGCGCGGGGCGGCGGGCTCGGCCTGGTAACGATGTGCATCGGCGGCGGGATGGGAGCCGCGGGGCTGCTCGAGGTCTACTGAGGCGTCACTGCCCGGTGAGCAGCCAGTCCACCGCGCGCTCGATCATCGGGCCGGCGATGACGAGCTTCTTGAGCGAGTGGCCGGCGAGCGGGATCACGTAGCGCCTGAGGCGCGCCCCGCCCGCCGCCGCGAACGCCGAGTCGTGCGCGATGAACGGGTCGTGTGCGCCGCGGACGAGGGCGATGCGCACGCCCGGCGCGATGTCGTGCGCGGCCTGGATGGTGGAGAACGCCCAGCGCCCCGACGCCTCGTAGTTCAGCAGGTCGAGCGGCGTGACGAACAGGTGCCCCGTGCTCCGGGACGACAGCGCGAGCACGCCGACCAGGTGTGGCGGCGGCTGGTGCAGGGCGACCCAGAACGCGACCTCGGCGCCGAACGAGTGCCCGCCGATGATCATCGGAAGCGAGTCGGCGCGCATCTCGTGGCGCACCCGCGCAATGAACGGCGCGATGCCGGCGGCAAACGCGCTGTCGCGGGCCGGCTCGGGCTCGGGCAGTGCCGCGAGGTACTTCTTGATGTCCAGGCCCGCGACGGCGTACCCCTGCTTCGAGAGCCGCCAGGCAAGCTCCTGGTGCGGCTCCCAGAAAGCGACGTCGTTGCCGAGGAACAGGATGAACGCGCGCGGATGCAGCGAGTCCACCTGGGATGGGTAGAAGAACAGCGGCGCGCGGGCGAGCGACGCGTCGCGCGGGACGTACGACGTCCGGGGACCGCTGGCGCAGGCACCCAGCGCGACCAGCGAGGCGAGCAGCAATCGGCGCATCACTTGCGCAGCACCCCCTCGTATCCGCCGGCGATGAGCGCGGCGATGTTCGCGACGGCAATCGGGCGCGCGGCGCCGCCCGGGCTCACGAGGTAGCGCGGCTGCCAAACCGGGTAGAACCAGTCCTTGAAGCTGCGGATGCCCTGGAAGTTGTAGAACCGTTCGCCGTAGCCATAGAGCGTCCGCGCGATCTGGAACCAGAACGGCCCGAACGCGCTCTTCCGCAGGCCGGAGAGCGGCGACATGCCGAGGTTGAACCAGCGATACTCCCGGTCGCGTCCCCAGAGCATGAACTCGGCAAGCAGGTAGCGCATGATGCCCGGCGGGGCATCGTCGCAGAAGCGCATGAGGTCCACCTCCAGCTCCTCGCCCTGGCCCGAGGGCCACACGTTCGCGAAGGCGACGACGCGTCCGGCGCGGCGGACGATCCCGACCGGGAACCGCCGCAGGTACGCCTCGTCGAAGAAGCCAAGCGAGAACCCCTTCTCCCGCGTTGCCTTGCTGGCCAGCCATTCATCCGAGACGCGGCGCAGCTCGGGAATGAGCGGCACGACGGCATCGCCGCAGGCGACCTCGAACGCGCAGCCCTCGTCCGCGGCCTTGCGCCACACGCGACGCAGGTTGCGGCGGTCAGGGCCCTCGAGCGAGAACCCGAAGAGCGGCACGCGGGCCTCCTCGCCGAGCTTGACCACGGCAAGGCCGAAGTCCAGGTAGGTGCCCAGGTGCTCGCGACCCACCTTGTAGAAGACGGGCCAGCCCCCGGCCTCCGACGACCGGTCGATGAAGGCCGAGACGAGGTCCGGGAAGTACTCCGGGGGGCCGACGGGGTCACCCATGGAGACCCAGCTGCGCCCCGAGACGCCGTACATGATGAATGCGCTGCGGGTCGCATCGAACAGGAAGGCCTTGTCGCCGAGCGTGACCAGCTGGGCCATGGCCTCGGGACTCCGGGCCGCGATGGCGCGCGCGAGCTCCGTGTCGTCGTCGCCGGGTGGCGTGAGCCGCGGGCGCGCCGGGCGCAGCAGTCGCGCAATGGCAAAGCCGACGATCACCACGAGCACGCCGATCGTCGCGCGAAGGGCGCGCGGCTCCGAGTTGTAGCGCGAGAACTTCCACACCTGCAGGCCGCGCTCGAAGGTCGGCTGGTAGGTGAGCACGCCAAGCGCGATGGATCCCAGCACGACGAGGGCGATCGCGGCAATCCATCCGGCGGTGAACCGCTCGTCGACCAGCGACGTGCGGCGGTGGAAGTACCGGCGGTTGGGCAGCAGCAGCAACAGCAGGACAGAGAGGAAGATCGCTTCCTCGTAGTCGAACGCCTTGAGGAAGCTGAACAGGATGCCGCCGAACAGCAGCGCGACCGACAGGTGATACGCGGCATCGAGACGTCGCTGCAGGCCGCGCGCCAGCAGTAGCAGGGCGATGCCCGTGATGCTGCCGAAGAAGTGCGCGAACTCCACGACGGGGAGCGGCAGCACGTGGATCAGCCACCGCAGCCGGTCGCCGACGGGCGGCGTCGTGCCCGAGAACAGCAGCACGGTCCCCGCCAGGAAGGTGCTGAGGGCGAGCAGGCGCGGGACGACCGCCCCCGCCCACTGCCCGCCGATGCCGGCCAGCCGCTGCAGGGAGCGGCGGTGCCGGAGTCCCAGCAGGATCGCGATGAGGATCGCGACCAGGATGCTGAGCGGCAGGTAGTGACGGGTCACGGAGCTGGGGGCGTGGTGCGGGACTGGGCCGGTCGTGGCACGCAAGACGCGCGCGCACGGATTGCGCCACGAAAGATGGGCGATCCGTGCGCGCGGTACATACCCTCGGGGGTGCTCAGGGCGTCAGTCGCGCGGGCGCGGATTCCTGCACCAGTCGGTGGATCATGAGCGCGGCGCGCTCCGTCTGCATCGGCATGGCTGCGAGGTTCACCTGCTCGCGCGGCGAGTGGGCCCCGGCCCCGAGGGCGCCGAGCCCGTCCATGCCGTCGATGTATGGGGCCACGAACGAGACGTCGCCCGCGCCGCGCGAGCCGGGATCCTGTGCGTG
>DASZRI010000375.1:0-5126 GCA_035549215.1 Gemmatimonadaceae bacterium
GACGAGCGGCTGGCCGCCGACGCGCACCTGCGCGTGGGCGACCGGATCGTGGTGCGCGCGGCGCCGGGGCAGCCCGGCGACACCGTGGTCGTGGGCGCGATCGTGAAACGGCGGGCGGATCCGTCGGAAATCGCGCGGAGCGAATACCGCGTCCTGATGCACCTGGACGAGCTGCAGTCGCTGCTGCACTACGGCGATCGCGTGGACCGGTTCGCGGTGGAGACGCGCGGCGGCGTTGACGGGCAGCGCGCCGTGCAGCTCATCAACGATGCGGCGTTCGGCTTCCAGGCCCATCGCTCCAGGGACATTGCCGTCGAGACGTCGCAGACCTTCCTCGTCGTGAGCCGGTTCCACCGCGCCATCGGGGTCATCACGATCGTGGCGAGCGCGGTCTTCCTGCTCTGCATCATGCTGCTCAAGGTGGACGAGCGGCGGCGCGACATCGCGGCGCTGCGCCTGATGGGCATCTCGGGCGCGACCGTCGTGAAGTCGGTGATGCTCGAGGCGACCTTGATTGCCGGCGCGGGAAGCGCCGTGGGCGTCGGGATCGGCGTGCTGGCGTCGGCGATCGTGAATTGGCACTACCGCGGCGTGTATCGCACCCCGCTGGCGTTCACGATCGTGACGCCGGGCATCGTCGGCTTTGCGGTGGCACTCTCGCTCGTGCTCGGCGTGGCCGCGGGGTTCCTGGCCGCGCAGCGCCTGGTGCGCGTGCACCCGCTCACGCTGTTCGGGCGCTAGCGCATGCTGCTCACCCTGGTCCGCGCCTCGTTCCGCCGCCGGCGGACGCGCACGCTGCTCGCCGTGACCGGCGTGGCGGTGTCGGCGGCGCTGCTGCTCGACATGGTCATGCTGTCCAGCGGGATGCGGGCGTCATTCCGGTCCATGCTCCTGGCCCGCGGCTTCGAGCTGCGCCTGGCGCCGCGCGGCACCCTGCCGTTCGACACCGAGGCGACAATCGACAGCATGAGCGCGGTGGTGCGCACGCTCCAGGCCAACCCCGACATCGTGGCGGTGAGCCCGGTGCTCGGAGGCCAGTTGCACGTGCTGCTCGGCGACGCGCGGCTCTCCACCGTTGCGCTGGGCCTCGTGCCCGCGGTGGAGGGCGACTACGAGCTGCGCGCAGGCCGCAACCCGTGCGCATCCGATGCAATGGTCGTGAGCCAGCCCTTCCTGGACGCGACGCACCTGCACGTGGGTGATACCGTGCGCGTGGCCGCGGGCTACGACACCCAGATGCGCGCGCTCACCGGGCAGCACACGATGGTCATCACCGGCATCGCACACTTCCTGTACATGCCGGCCGATGCGCGCGTGGTGGCCATGCCGATCGCGTCGCTGCAGGCGATGATCCCCGCCCCGAACCCCGACCGCGCATCGCTGTTCATGCTGCGCGTGCGCAAGGGCGCGGACGTGGAGCAGGTGCGCCGCTGGGTGGAGCGCGCCGTGCCGCGCGCGACGGCCATCTCCACCGAGACGGCCATGCAGCAGCTCGACGACCGCCTGCGCTACTTCCGCCAGCTCGCCTTCATCCTGGGCAGCGTGAGCCTCGTGGTCGGGTTCCTGCTCGTGAGCACGCTGGTCACCGTCTCGGTGAACGAGCGCCTGGGGGAGATCGCCGTGATGCGGGCCATCGGCATCGCCTCGCGCACGGTGATCCTGCAGGTGGTGCTCGAGGGCACGGCGATCATGATCGTCGGCTCGGCGCTCGGGCTCGCGCTGGGGCTGGTGACGGCGAGGTACCTGAACGGCATCCTGTCGAGCTTTCCGGGGCTGCCGGCGGCGATCGACTTCTTCCTGTTCCAGCCGCGCGACGCGTGGATCGCGCTCGGGCTGCTGGGCGTCAGCGGCATTGCGGCGGGGATCTACCCCGCGTGGCGGGGCGCGTCGCTGCCCATCGCGACCACCCTGCGCGAGGAGGCAGTGGGATGACAGGCAGTTCACTGGTCCTGCACGCGCGGGACCTTCGTCGCGACTACGCCATGGGCGAGTCGCCCGTGCATGCGCTGCAGGGCGTGTCGCTTGAAGTCGCGTCCGGCGATTACGTCGCGATCGTCGGGCCGTCGGGGTGCGGCAAGTCCACGCTGCTCAACCTGCTCGGCGCGATCGACCGACCGACGGCGGGCACGGTGCAGATCCGTGGGCGGGGCGTGGAGTCGCTGTCCGACGCCGAGGCGACGCGGTTCCGCCTGCTGCACATCGGATTCGTCTTCCAGCGCTTCTACCTGATGCCGGCGCTCACGGCGCGCGAGAACGTCGAGCTGCCGATGGCCGAGGCCGGCGTGGCGCGCGCGGAGCGCCGGGCGCGTGCGCTGGAACTGCTGGACTACGTGGGGCTGCGCGGGCGCGCCGAGCACCGGCCGACGCAACTCTCGGGCGGCGAGCAGCAGCGCGTGGCCATCGCGCGCGCGCTGGCGAACCGTCCCGCCCTGCTGCTGTGCGACGAACCCACGGGCGAGCTGGACGCGCACACGGGCGCGGAGATGATCGCACTGTTCGAGCGGCTGAACGCCGACGGCACGACGATCGTCGTCGTCACGCACGACGAGGACCTGGCCGGCGCGGCGCGCCGCGTCGTGCACATGCGCGACGGCCACGTGGTCTCGGACACGCGCACGCGGTAGCGATGCTGTCCGTCCTGTCCTTCCGGCACCTGCTCCAGAAGCCGTGGCGCACGCTCATGCTGCTGCTCGGCTACGCCGTGGGCGTGGCCGTGATGATCGTGCTGCTCTCGATCGGCGAGGCGATGCTCACGCAGGCCCGCGACGAGAAGCTCGTCGGCGGCGGCGACGTCACCGTCCTGCCGGAGGGCATTGATGTCGAAGTGATGAAGACCGGCGGGCTGGGCGGGCTGTTCTTCTCGATCGACCACGCACGCTTCATCTACCGGCAGTTGCTCGATGGGCCGCGGCTGCAGCGCGACGTGTCGGCGGTCGCGCCGCAGGTCGTCGGCAAGCTCGCGTACCTGGACCTGCCCGATGGACGCGAGATCCCCGTGCGTGCGAGCGGCGGGATTCCGTCGCAGGACGCCGCGGTCGGGGCCGCGCCGGACCTCGCTGCGGGCACGTGGGCCGACGATTCGCTCGACCGGAAGTGGCGCGCCCCGACGGCGTTCGAGCTGCGCAACGAGATCGACCACTTCCACGTGCCGCCACCGGCGGTGGCCGGCAATCCGACGTGGGCGGAATGGCACTACTTCAACGTCGTGTCGGCGGATCGGCAGCGATGGGCGTTCATCTCGTTCATCGTGGCGGGTGCGGTGGAGCGAGGACGGTGGGGTGGCCAGGTGCTCGTCACGCTGCACGAGCACGGCCGGCCGGAGCGCCGCTTCGTGGCCACCGTGCCGTCGTCGCAGGTGCGCTTCTCGACCACGGACGCGGACGTGCGCATCGGCGAGTCGTTCGTGCAGGTGCAGCCGGACGGACGCTACCGCGTACACGCGCGGGCGGTGGCGGAGCAGGGAGGCGCGCCGCTCACCCTCGACCTGGAGGTGACGCCAAGCCCAGGCGCCTACTTCCCCGGGGCGGAGCTGGTGAGTGGCGCGCTCGTGTCGGGCTATGTGGTGCCGGCGCTGCGTGCTGACGCAAGCGGCGCGATCTGCGTGGCGGGATCCTGCGAGCAGCTGGACGCCGTGCAGGCCTACCACGACCACAACTGGGGCGTGTGGCGCGGCGTGAGCTGGGAGTGGGGCGCGGCGCGTGCGGGCGAGTACGCGCTGCTGTTCGGGCGCGTGCAGCCGCCGGACAGCGTGGCCGCACGCGAGCCGCTGTTTGCCTACGTGACCGACTCGCTCGGCTTCCTGGCGCTGTTCCGGCCACGGGAGGTGGTGTACACGGGCCATCGCACGATCCAGGTGGACGGGCGCCCGGTGGACGTGCCGACGCACGGCGAGATGTTCGACGTGCGCGGCGACGACACGCTGCGCGTGGAGCTGGACGTGGAGGACGCGACGGGTACCGATACCCGGAAGCCCCTCGTGGAGCGCGGCGACGCGCTCGCCGCGCGCGCCATCCCGCGCCCGTACTTCATCCAGATGAAGGGGCTGGCGACGATCAGTGGTCGCGTGCACGGGCGGCCGCTGCAGGGGCAGGGAACGGGCTTTTTCGAGACGTATCGCTGATCGCGCTTGACAGCGGTTCACGGCGGGACGCCAATTCAAGGCATGGCCGGGTCCGTCCGCATTGGCACACAGGGCTGGAACTATGACGCGTGGGTGGGGCCGTTCTACCCGCCCCGCACGCGCGCGGCCGACTTCCTGGGCATCTACGCGCGTGCCTTCAATACGGTAGAAGTGGACTCCACCTTCTACGCCATCCCCGCCGCGCGCACCGTGCGCGGGTGGGCGGAGCGCACGCCGCCGGAGTTCCGGTTCTCGCTCAAGATGCCGCAGGAGATCACGCACGAGCGGAAGCTGCGCCACGCGGGCGACGTCACGAATGAATTCCTGGACCGTGCGCGCGAGCTCGGGCCCAAGCTTGCCGCGGTGCTGCTGCAGTTCGGCGCGGACTTCGTGCCGTCGGAACTGCCCGCGCTGGCGCAGTACCTGCCCACGCTGCCGCGCGACATCCGGTTCGCGGTGGAATTCCGCCACAAGGGCTGGATCCACGACGGCGTGCTGGCGTTGCTGGCCGAGCACGACGTGGCGCTCGCGCTCACGGAGGGCAAGTGGATCCCGCGGCGACAGGTCTTTGCGCTCGCGGAACGCCCCACCAGCCGGCTGGTGTACTTCCGCCTGATGGGCGGCGATCGCGAGATCGTGGATTACTCGCGCGTGCAGGTGGACCGGTCGCGCGACCTGGAGGCGTGGGCGAACGTGCTCGAGCGGCTGGAACGCGACGAGCGGTTCATCGTCGGGTACATCAACAACCACTTCGCGGGCCACAGCCCCGCGTCGGCGCGCGAGCTGCAGCGGCTGCTGCACCAGGTTCCGGTGGAGCCCGAGCAGCTCGGCGACCAGATGTCGCTCTTCTGAACCGACCTTGCCCCGGCCGGACGCATGGCCACCAGTGCAGCAATGACGAGTGCCGGCGCGTCGGGAGCGGGCGCTGTCGCGCCGGCCGACGCGCTGGCGTGGCATGTGTACGCGGTCGTGTGCGGCGCGACGTGCGTGCTGGCCGGCGTCATCT
>DASZRI010000376.1:0-4788 GCA_035549215.1 Gemmatimonadaceae bacterium
CACCAGCGCCTCGCGCTTGCGGCGCGTGAGCGACGCACCGCGGTTCACGCGCTCCAGGTCGCGACGCGCGCGCACCAGGTTGGCCCGGGTGGGGGAGAGGCGCGCGCCGTCACTCACGGAAGTTGCTCCTGCCGAGCGCGCTCCTCGCGGCGGGCTTCCCAGGTGGCATCGCTGATGCGCAGGAGGTCGTCGCGCGGCAGCGTCTCGAGCAGCCGCCAGCCGCACGCGAAGGTCTCGTCCAGCGTGCGGCGTCCCTCGGGCTGGCTCACGAACTCGCGTTCGAAGCGCTCGGCGAACACGTACGCCCGGCGGTCCGCCTCGGGGAGGCCGGACTCGCCGACGATGGCCGCCATCGTGCGCGCCTCGCGGCCGCGCGCATAGGTCGCGTAGAGCTGGTCGCTCCACTCGCGGTGCTCCGGCCGGGTGCGCTGCGGGCCGATGCCCGCGCTCATGAGGCGGGAGAGCGAGGGCAACACGTCGATCGGCGGCGTCACGCCGGCGCGGTGCAGCTCGCGACTCAGCACGAGCTGGCCCTCGGTGATGTAGCCGGTGAGGTCGGGAATCGGGTGCGTGAGGTCGTCGTCGGGCATCGTGACGATGGGGATCTGCGTGATCGAGCCCGGCTTGCCGGACACGATGCCCGCGCGCTCATAGATCGTGGCGAGGTCGGTGTACATGTAGCCGGGATAGCCACGGCGGCCAGGAATCTCCTCGCGGGCCATCGCGATCTCGCGCAGCGCCTCACAGTAATGCGTCATGTCGGCGATGACGACGAGCACGTGGATGCCGCACTCGAAGGCCAGGTACTCCGCCGTGGTGAGCGCCAGGCGCGGGGCCAGGATGCGCTCGACGGCGGGGTGTGCGGCTTCGTTGAGGTACAGGACCGTGCGCGGCAGCGCGCCGCTCGCGCGCACGCTGTCCATGAACGCCTGCGTCTCGCGCGCCGTGATCCCGACGCCGGCGAACACGACCGCAAACGGCTCGCCGTGGGGCGCACGCGCCCATTCGACGATGCGCGCGGCGAGGTCGAGCGCGGGCAGGCCCGGCCCGGCGAACACGGGCAGCTTCTGCCCCCGCACGAGCGTGTTCATCGCGTCGATGGCGCTGACGCCGGTCTCGATGAAGTCGCGCGGGCGCTCTCGGCGCACCGGATTCAGCGGTGCGCCGCCGATGGACCGCACGGCCTCGCCGACCGGATCGGGCAGCCCGTCCACGGGCCCCCCGTGCCCGTCAAAGGCCCGGCCGAGCAGTTCACGGCCGACGATCGTGCTGGCGACGTCCCCCGTGAGGACGATGTCCGCACGGTCCGGAGCGAGCCCGACCGTGTCGTCGAGCAACTGGATGATCGTCACGCGCTCTGATGCCTCGATCACCTGGCCGCGGCGGTCGGGCTGCCCGGGCACGCGCACGCGCACCCATTCGTTGAGGGCGACGCGCTGCGTGCTGTTCACGAACAGCAGCGGCCCCGCGGCGGAGGCGGCGCCATGGTAGGTGCGCTCCGGTGCGATGCTCATGCCACGCCTCCGCTCGCGACGCGCGGGCGCAGGGCGTCGATGGCGAGCTGCACGCGACGGACGAGTGCGTCGAGTTCTGCGTCGGGGCCGTCGCGCACCGCCGCGAGGGCCCGGCGCGCGGACGCGAGGTCCAGCTCGGCGAATGCCGTCCCGGCTTCCAGCGCGCTCATGCACGCGTCCAGCAGGGCGACGGCACTCGTGGCCATGGCGTGCGTCTTGCGCGGTGACGACCTGGCATCGTGCGGATGGTACGCATTCTGGCGCAGCACGACTTCGCGCACGATGGCCGCGCACTCCATGGTGAGGCGGTCGCGATCCTCCAGCGCCTCGGGCCCGACCAGCCCGGCGATGTCGCGCAGCTCCCGCTCCCGTTGCAGCAGCCGCAACAGGGCGGCGCGCGCATCGCTCCATCCGCGCCCGCCGTGCTCGGCGAACCAGTCGGTCACCTGCCGTGCGTAGAGGGAGTAGCTGGTGTCCCAGTCCACCGCCGGGAAGTGGCGCTGGTGCGCGAGCGAAGGATCGAGCGCCCACATGGCGCCGGCCACGCGCAGCGAGGCCTGCGTCACCGGCTCGGCAAAGTCCCCGCCGGGGGGCGAGATGGCGCCGATGATGGTGACGGCCCCGGTGCGCTCCGGCGCCCCGAGGGCGCGCGCACGCCCGGCTCGCTCGAAGAACTGCCCAAGGCGACTGGCCAGATAGGTGGGATAGCCCTCCTCCCCCGGCATCTCCTGCAGGCGCGCGGCCATCTCGCGCAGCGCCTCGGCCCAGCGCGAGGTGCTGTCGATCATGAGTGCCACGCGCTGCCCCTGGTCGCGGAAATACTCGGCGATCGTCACGCCGAAGTAGATGCTCGCCTCGCGCGCGGCCACCGGCATGTTGGACGTGTTGGCCACGAGCACGGCGCGTTCCATCAGCGGGCGGCCGGTGAGCGGGTCCACGAGGGCGGGAAACTCCGTGAGCACGTCGGTCATCTCATTGCCGCGCTCGCCGCAGCCGACGTACACGATGATGTCAGCCTCGGCGTGGCGAGCGAGCGACTGCTCGATGATCGTCTTGCCCGTGCCGAAGCCGCCCGGCACGGCCGCGTTGCCGCCTTCCGCCACCGGAAAGAACAGGTCGAACACCCGCTGCCCGGTGACGAACGGGCGCTCGCTGCCCAGCCGCTGCGCGATGGGACGCGGGATGCGCACCGGCCAGCGATGCGCGAGCAGGAGCGGCGTGCCGTCCTCCAGCGTGCCGATGGTGTCGCGCACGGTGTATGTGCCGGACGCGAGCGTCGCGACACGTCCCTGGACGCGCGGCGGGACGAGGATCGATTGCGGGGCGACGGCGGGCGCCGCGACGCTGCCCAGCACGTCGCCGCCGTGCACGACGTCGCCCGGCGCACGCTCCGCCGTGAATGTCCACTTCATTGATGCGTCTAGCGTGTCGGCCGACGTGCCGGGGCGGATGAAGTCGCCCGTCGCTTCGGCCACGCGAGCGAGCGGACGGCCCACGCCGTCCAGCACGGAGCCGAGCAGGCCGGGGCCGAGCTGCGCGGTGAGCGTGGTCCCCGAGAACTGCACCGGCTCGCCGAGGCGCAAGCCAGCGGTGTCTTCGTAGACCTGCAGCGTGGCGACGTCGCCTGCCTGGCGCACCACCTCGGCCATGAGGCGGCGCTCGCCGACGAACGCCAACTCGTACAGCGCAGCCGCGGCGGGCCGCGCTTCGACGAGTGCGCCGGCAACGCGGATGACGGTCGTCATTGCAGGCGCACCCGGTAGCCGATCGCGCGGCGCAGCAGGTCCAGGATGTACGCCTCTCCGATTCCCGGTTCCTCTTCCCACGACACGCGCGGAATGGGGACGACGATGGGGACGCTGCGATGCTCCAGGTCGCGGCGCTGTGCGGCCGGCAGCGCGTCGAACAGCGACTGCTCGATGAGCAGGATGCCGAGTTCCGGGGCTTGCGTGAGCTCGGCGACCCGGTCCGCGGCGTCGGCGGCCGACGCGGCCTCGTCGCAGGGCAGGGCGGCAAGCCGGAGCCCGGCCGCGAGCGCGGGCGTCGCCACGGCGCGCACGCGGTAGCTCATGCAACCTCCAGCGGTGCGTCCGTGCGGAGGCGCGGTGGCATGCCAAGCGCGATGCCCCAGATGATCCGAAGCAGCGCGTGCCGTTCCTGGCGCAGCCGCAGGAACAGGGTCACCACGGGCGCGAGGCTGAGTGGTTCCTGCAGGGCGCGCCGGCGGAACTCCGGGAGCATCGGCGAGAGGCGAGCGTCCAGGAACTGTGCGTCGTGCGACCGCTGTGCGGTGACGAGGTCGTCCATGCGCACGGCCTCTCCTCCGGGAATGAACAGCGACCCGGCGGCGGCATCCACGCGATGCAACGCCAGCACGCGCGCAATGCGGCGGTTCGCGCGGTCCACGGTTGCCCGCACGTATCGACGAAGCGCGTCATCGGCGTGCCTGGCAGCCCGGACGGCGCGCTCGGCCCACGTGCGAACAACCTCCTGCTCGAGCGCGAACAGGTCCGCCTGCGGGCGCCGCGATGCGTCGAGCACCGGCCGTGCGAAGGGATGTCCCCACGCCGCGAGCGTTGCGGCGATCGCGCCGAGGTCGTCGAGCGCGGCCAGTTCGTCGAGCGCAGCCGCGGGCAGCGACGGCGTTGGCATGAGCCCGGCGAGGCGCCGCAGGGCAGGCTCGCCGGCCGCGGCGCCGCGAATGATCGCTCGCAGCGACCGCACATCCTCGTCTTCCAGCAACGGCGCGAGCTCGTGGCGGGGCGGCGGGCACCATCGCACGAGCGTCGCAACGCACAGGGCCTGTGCCCGCCGGATGGCGAGCTCCAGGTCCCTGGCCGTCGCGGGCGGTGCGTCCGGCGGACGCGTGAGGTAGCCGTGCTGGACCAGCGCGTCCGCGAGGGCGCGAAGGTCGGAAAGTGCCGCCATCTCGCCCAGGGCGGACGCGGGCAGCAGGTGCGTCGAGAGCCCGCGCGCGCGGGTGACCAGCGCCTCGCGGCCCTTCATGCGGGCGCATCCCCATTCAGGAACCGCACGGCATCTATGGCGAGCGCCCGCCACTGCGTCCGCAGGCGAGCGCGAAAGGTGGCGTCCACAGAGACGCTTCCATCCGTGCGCTCGAGGATGGCGCCGCATGCCACCGCTTCGTCCAGCGTGACTGCATCGGCGCCGGCGCCGGCTGCGGCAAGCGCGGCGACGACCGCGTTGCGCGAGGCGCTCGCGCAGTGCGCCCGCAGCGCTGCCCCGGTCACGTAGGGCAGCGAATCGGCGAGCA
>DASZRI010000377.1:0-5309 GCA_035549215.1 Gemmatimonadaceae bacterium
CCCCCACGGCAGGCTGAAGCTGGGGGCGGCGCACGTTGAGCTTCGTCGCGTGCTGTCCCGCGAAGCTCGCCTCACCGGAATCCTCGCCGACCGCCGACGACCGCACGGCGAGCCGTGCGTCGGGCAGATGCGGCGAGTCGAGGAGCGCAGCGAGCGCCGCCCGATCGCCTTCGGCAATTGCATCGACGAGCGGTGCCGCGATCGCCACGCCCGGCGGCACCGTCAGGCCCGCGCGCACGGCGGCGCCGAGGCTCACGGCCTTGCCGCCGAACACGTGCTCGCGGTCGGCGTCGGCGAGCGGCACGACCATCACTCCAGCGTCCATACCTCTCCCGTCCCGCCGTCCACGCGCACGCGCATGCCGGTGCGGACTTGCTGCGTCGCCCGCGGACAGCCGACGACGCCCGGCAGGCCGTATTCGCGCGCGACGATCGCCGCGTGGCTGAGCGCGCCGCCGCGTTCGGTCACGAGGGCGCCGATGAGCGGCAGCACGACGTTGAAGGTCGGCCCCGTGGACGTGGCGATGAGCACCTCGCCCTGCTGGACCTCCGGCAGTTCGTAGATGCTCGCAATCACGCGCGCGGGCCCTTCGTACACCCCGGGGCTGACGCCGAATCCCTTGAGGGCCCTCCCCTCGCGGCGATCCTCGCGCGGCTGGAACATCAGCTGGAGCACCAGGTCGACGATGCGCTGGAGGCGGGCGGCGGAGGGCGGCAGCCACTCGGCCGGCGGCGGCGGCGACGGCGGGAATCCCAGACTGGCCGGCGCGCTGCCGATCGGCGTCTCCATCCGGTAGCGGACGCGGTCCGCGATCTCGGAGGCCGACGGCCCGCCGCGTCCTTCGAGCAGCATCACGATCTCGTCGCACGACGCGTCCACCAGGTGCGAGGCCTCGTCGATGCGTCCCTGAGCGGCCAGGCGCCGCCCCGCGGCGAGCACCGCGCGGCGCGCAATGCCGTTGCCGAGGCCGTCGCCGTGGAAGATGCGCTCGTCACGGATGCCGTAGACGATCCGGGCCTCGGCGAGAAGCGCGTCGAATTCGGCGCGATGCCCGGCCGGCACGCGGCCGCGAATCTCCTGAACCGCCTGCTCCGCCGCGGCGCGTCGGCTCGCATCGTCGGTGGTCACGGCGCCGCGGATGATCTTCACGAGCAGGTCCGGGTGCTCGCGCGCGTGGCGGTCGGCAACGTCGTAGCCGCCGAGAATGCGCAGGCCGACGGTGTCCAGGTAGCGTCGCATCGCAGGCCCCAGCGGCGCGGGCCGCGCCAGGAGCCCCTCCAGCACCGCCTCCGCGGGCTCGTTGCCGAGCAGCTGGGTCATCGCCGATCCGTCAGCGAGGATCGCCGCGCGCAGCGCCGCAATCTCCTCGACCGCGCCGGCCGAGACCGGCGACAGGCCGCGCATCGCCTGCAGGATGTCGCCGGCCGAGAGGCCCGTCCACTGCATCGTGTGGACGAGGAGATCGCCCACCGGCAGCAGCGCGCACATGTTGAAGCGGTGGTGCCAGTAGGTCGTCTGTCTGGCGAAGTCCACGGCGCGGCGGACGTGCGCCGCCAGTGCCTCGGCGGAGATCGCGTCGACGTCCTCCGCCAGGAACGACCGCGCCTCGACGGCGATCGACGGCTTCACCTCGCCGTGCCACCACTCGGCTTCCTTCCGCCAGTAGCGCTCGCGGAACACCACGTCCGCGCGGCGCACGCGGCGCCGGATCTCCGGATGGAGGCGCCGCATCAGCGCGAAGACCGGCCGCGGCGGCGCGCCCTTCGCGCCCTTCGGCGCGCCCACGGGCCGCGGCGCCATGTAGGCGAAGCGGTTGATGATGGCGATTTCCAGGTGGTCCAGCAGCACCCCGAACGTGCGGCTGCCGTCCTTGAAGCCGCTCATCATCGCGTCCGGGAAGATCTCGGCCATCAGGACCGAGATCGGGCGGGTCAGGTGCGTCTGCTCGAGCTCCCAGGCGCCGGGAGCGGGAGGGGCAAAAGTGGTCATCGGTTCTACTACGTCAGGGAGCCGGGGCGAGGATTGCGAGCACGAGCAGCCGCCCCTCGCCGGTGTTGCGGATACCGTGCGGGACCCCTTCCGGGGCCACCAGCAGATCGCCGGCGCGCATCGGCAGCTCGCGCCCTTCGAGCAGGAACAGGCCGTCGCCGTCGACGACCTGATAGACCTTGTCCATTCCGGCGTGCGCGTGCAGGGCGTGCGACTGCCCCGGCTCGAAGGCGTTGAGGCCCACGAGCAGCCGGGGCGAGTCGTAGAGCGTGCTCTTCCCCATCTTGTCCGCGCGCCACTCGGCGTGCTCCGCCGGCCTGATCACACACGGGTGTTCCACGTCGCCTCCACGCGCGCGCGAGAACGGTTGAGCCGTCGTCTCGTGCCCGTTTTTGAGAGAACAATTTCCATCCTTACACGGTCGCCGTTCCCGTCCGGGCGTGCGGATGACGGCATTCCGGAGAAAACGCACGTCGCGGCGCGGCATGTCGTTTGAACTCATGACGCCGGGTCGACGCGGACGCCAGAGCTCATGCGCATGCGAAAAGTCACTCAGGCCGGCGAACCCGCGATGCCCGAGACGCGGTCCGACCTCCATCATTGGGTACGCGACCGCCTCCGCCTCCCGGTCGCCCAGGAACAGGCGCTGCTCGAGGCGATGGACCGCGTGTTCCTGCAGCACGAGCGCCTGTGGCAGCAGTCGAAGCAGGAGGCCATCCAGGCGGTCTCCGCCGGATTCACGGAGCGCATGAACCGCCTGCGCGAGGAGCTCTCCGCCCGCGACGCCACCGTCAGCAGCATCGCCCGCTACTTCGAGGATCTCGTCACCGACCTGACCGACCGGGTCCATCGCGATCCGAAGACGGCGCTGATGAACTTCCGCCGGTTCATCGAGCAGCTCGAGGCGTTCCTGGCGCTCGAGCAGCGCGGCCGCTGGTGCGCGGTCGGGCTCGTCGATATCACCTCGTTCAAGTGGTACAACGACACGCTCGGCCACGCGGTCGGCGACCGCATTATCGATCGAGTCGCCCGCCTGCTGCGGGAGCAGGTCCGGTCCGACGACCTCATCGCGCTCGAATCGGAGGACTTCAAGGTCGGCCAGGAGCTGCACGCGCGCTTCGGCGGCGACGAGTTCTGCTTCCTGATCCCCGATCTGGACGATTCGAGCGATGCGTGGGTCATCGCGGAGCGCTTCCGCGAGGCGGTGGAGCGCTACGACTGGCGCCGCGAGGATGCCCGCCTGGCCGACCGACCTGTTCACGTCGACGTCGGGGTCGTCTGCCTGGAGCTCGGCCCGGTGCGGGAGCGCCGCCACATGGCGCGCCAGCTCGCGCACGACCTGCTGGCCCGCGCCGACAAGTTGATGTACGAGGCCAAGGGCGAGCACGCCACGCACGTCTACCCGCTGCGCGTGCGCGTCGACGACGGCGCGCTGGTCGAAATCGAGCCCGACGAGCTCGTCTAGGCACGCGCTCCAGCGCACTTCCCCACCCCCGCACCCTCGCACCTTCGCGCCTCCGAGTGCTAAACTGGCTGGGTTCTGCTCAGCACGGTGGGTGTAGCTCAGTGGCAGAGCGCCTGACTGTGGCTCAGGAAGTCGCGGGTTCAATCCCCGTCACCCACCCCATTCGATTTTCGGGCTCTCCGGACCATTGAGTCCGGCGCATGAGCGCTCCACTCCATCCCGCCCTTGTCGCGCTGCTCGATCACCTGGCGACCGACGCCAGCCGTGCCTCGACGAGCGCCGCGCCGCTCGGACTCCTGAGACGGCTCATCGCCACCGTGCCGGCGGCCGCGCTCGTCGCGGACGACGCCGGACGGTACGTGCTGGCCAACACGCGCGCCTCGGAGTTGACCGGCTACACCGGCGCCGAGCTCCGCCGGCTGTCGGTCTGGCAACTGACGCCCACGCCGGACGAGCACGACGCGGAAACGCTGTGGCGGGCGTTTCTCCAGCGCGGCAACCAGCACGGCGACTACCAGGTGCTGAGGAAGTCCGGCCGGATCGTCTCGGCTGCCTATGCGGCCCGCGCCAACGTCCTTCCGCACCTGCACGTGTCGCTGCTGCGGCGATACCGCGCCTCGTCCCGGTGAACACGGACACGCCATGCTGTTTCCTGACTGGGAGACCTTCTACGTGATCCTCGGTGCGGCGGCCGGCGCGCTCACCGGGCTCATGTTCGTGGCGATCGGCCTGCACAATGCGTGGGACACGGTCACCTACACCGTCGTCTCGCGATGGAAGGCGCGCGGCCGGTGAAACTGGCCGCGACGATCATCGCCATCATCACCGTCGTGGCGCTCGCGTGGAGCTATCCCCTCCTCGGAGGGCTCACCCTCACGCTCGCCTACGTCGTGATGGTGATCGCGAACCGGCGGAAGCAGCCGTAGGCCGTCGTATCATTCGCGCCAGCAGCTGAGGGGAGTGCGACATGGACACCTATGTGCTCGTGCACGGCGCCTGGGCGGGCGGCTGGATCTGGCGAGAGATCGCGGATCGGCTCCGCGCAGAGGGTCACCGCGTGTTCACGCCCACGCTCACCGGCCTCGGCGAGCGCTCCCATCTGATTGGCACCGGCGTCACGCTCACCACGCACGCACTCGATATCGCCAATCTGATCGAATGGGAAGAGCTGTCGGGTGTCGTGCTCGTCGGCCATTCCTATGGAGGCATGGCGATCACCGCGGCCACAGAACTGGTACCCGAGGGCGCCATCAAGTCGATCGTCTACCTCGACGCGTTCCTGCCGGATGACGGACAGTCCCTCACGGATCTCGTACCTGCGGGCGCAGCTCCAGGCCCGGAGTTTTCACGGGATCCCATCCCCTTTCCGGGACTGGGTCGCACCGGCGATGCGCGTCTCGAGCGTCTCGTGACACCGCATCCGCTCGCCACGGTGACAGAGCGTGTGAGGCTCACCGGCGCGCTGTCGCGCATTCCCGTCAAGACGTACGTCCTCGCGACGGGCGGCCCGCAGCCAACCCTCTTTGCGGCCATGGCCGACAAGATCGCCACGGACCCGGCATGGCGCGTGGAGCGGCTCGCGTGCGGTCACAACCTGATGATGGAGAAGCCGCGCGAGACGCTCGACATCCTTCTTCGCGCCGCGGCCAGAGCGATCGGCCAGTCAGGATGACGTGGACGCTGTCGTCTGCCGTCGGCGCAGGCGCAGCCAGGCCAGCGCCGCCACCACGATCAGGAAATTCACCGTCGTCACGGACCACGCCATGAACGTCGCATACGCGCGGCGCCCCATCAGGTCGAACAGCGCGAGCGCGATGACCGCCAGGTTCACGACAAGCGCCACGCGCACCGGGCG
>DASZRI010000378.1:0-2601 GCA_035549215.1 Gemmatimonadaceae bacterium
GCCCCGTCCCAGGCAGCCCCGTCAGATAAGGTGCAGCTTCGTGCCCACGCGCTTGAACGCGGCGATCGCCGTGTCCAGGTCGTCCCGCGTGTGCGCCGCCGAGATCTGGCAGCGCACCCGCGCCTGCCCCTGCGGCACCACGGGGAACCCGAACCCCGTCACGAACACGCCTTCATCCAGCAGCATGTCCGACATCTGCATCGCCGCCGCCGTCTCGCCGATGATGATCGGGACGATCGGCGTCTCGCCGGGCAGCGGCTTGAAGCCGGCCTCGGTGATCTGCTCGCGGAAGTAGCGCGCATTGTCGCGCAGCGCCTGCACCCGCTCGGGGTGCTGCTCGATGAACCGCACCGACGCGAGCGCGCTGGCCGCGACCGTCGGCGGCAGCGCGTTCGAGAACAGCTGCGGCCGCGACCGCTGCGTCAGGAAGTCCGCCAGTGCGGCCGGCCCGGCGGTGAACCCGCCCGCCGCGCCACCCAGCGCCTTGCCCAGCGTCGAGGTGATCACGTCCACCTCGCCCAGCATGCCGAAGTGCTCCGCGGTGCCGCGCCCCGCCTTGCCGAGCACGCCCGTCGCGTGCGAGTCGTCCACGATCAGCACCGCATCGTGGTCGCGCGCCAGCTGCGCCAGCTCGGGCAGCTTGGCGATGGCGCCTTCCATGGAGAACACGCCGTCCGTCCAGATCAGCCGGCGCCGGGCTCCCCTGGCCGCGCGCAGCTTCTCGCGCAGGTCGTCCAGGTCGCCATGCTTGTACACCGCCGTCGTGCACTTCGTGATCGCCTTGGCCAGGCGGATGCTGTCAATGATGGACGCATGGTTCAGCGCGTCGCTCACCACGAAGTCGCCCTCCTCCACGATGGTGGAGGTGAGTCCCTCGTTGGCGTTCCACGCCGAGACGTAGGACATGGACGACTCGCACCCGACAAAGCGCGCCAGCGCCTGCTCGAGCTCGCGGTGCACGGTGAAGGTGCCGCAGATGAACCGCACGCTCCCCGTGCCGGCCCCGTACTCGTTCAGGCCGTCGATGCCCGCCTGCACGACACTCGGCTCGGCGCACAGCCCCAGGTAGTTGTTCGACGAGAGGATGATGACCTCGCCGCGGCCTTCCATCCGCACCCGCGCCGCCTGCGGCGACTCCAGGTGGTTCAGCCGCTTGTAGACCCGGTCGGCCTTGAGCTGGTCGATCGTGGACGTCAGTTCCTGCACGAACCGCTGGTTCAGGGACATGGTGCTCGCTCCGCGCTACGCGATCTCGAAGATGACCTTGCCCGCGGCGCCCGACTTGATGGCCTGGATGGCCTCGTCGGCTGCCTCGAGCGGGAACCGGTGCGTGATCACCGGCGTCGGGTCGAACATCCCCGAGCGCAGGAAGCGCGTCACCTGGTGCCACGTGTCGTACATGCGCCGCCCCACCACGCCGTATATCGTGATCCCCTTGAAGATCACCTCGGTGGCGAAATCCACGTCCATCGGCCTGGACGGGATGCCGAGCATCTGGACGCGGCCGCCCACGCGCACGAGCGCGAACGCCTGGTGGATGGCCGACGGCACGCCCGACATCTCGAGCACGACATCCACGCCCAGCCCGTCCGTCGCCGCCTTCACGGCACGCTCCGCCTCGTTGGGGTGGACCACGTCGTGCGCGCCCATCTGCCGTGCCAGCGCGAGGCGGGTCTCGTTCACGTCCGACGCGATGATCCGCGACGCCCCCGCCGCCTTGCAGATCCCGACCGCGAACAGCCCGATCGGGCCGCAGCCGGTGATGAGCACCGTGGCGCCCGGGATCTCCGCCGTGAGCGCGGTGTGGAACGCGTTCCCCATCGGGTCATGGATGCCGCCCACGTCATACGAGACGTTGTCATCCAGGTGCCACACGTTGGTGGCCGGCATCGCGATGTACTCCGCGAAGCAGCCGTCACGGTCCACGCCGATGATCTTGGTGTGCGGGCAGACGTGCGAGTTGCCGGTGCGGCAGAGCAGGCAGCGTCCGTCCACGATGTGCCCCTCGGCCGTCACGCGGTCGCCGACGTGGACGTCGGTCACCAGCTTGCCCACCCGAGCTACTTCGCCCGCGAACTCGTGCCCGACCACGAACGGCGGCTTGCAGCGCCCCTGCGCCCAGGCGTCCCATTCGTAGATGTGCACGTCGGTGCCGCAGACGCCCGCCCGCTTCACCTTGATGAGCACTTCATCGTCACGGATCGTCGGCTCCGGGACGTCGCGCAGCGCGAATCCGGGAGCAGCCTTCTCTTTCACCAGCGCCTTCACGAGCGCCTCGCTTTCGATGTTCGGGTTGTGCGCGCACCGTCCGCATGACCGCGCGCGAGTGGAAACTCGCACGCGCATCCGGGTGATGGAAGTGTGCGGCGGGTCACGCGCCGGATCGGGCTCGCCGTAAACTCGCTATTGCGCGCAATTTGACTCAGTCCTATATTCGCGCTGAGTCACTATTCACGCGCGCAAGAGGATACTCGGTGGGTTCATCGCGAAGAGCGCATCTCCAACTGCAGCAGTCGCAGGCCGCGACGACTTCCGTCAGCGGCGCTCTCTCGCTCCCCCGTATCGCTCCGTTGTCCGCCATCCACGCCGCGCGTGCTGGCA
>DASZRI010000379.1:0-6748 GCA_035549215.1 Gemmatimonadaceae bacterium
TCACCGAGCGAATCGAGCCGCCGATCACCGGGCACCGCGCCACGCTCGCGTACAGCATGCCGGGCACACGCGTGTCGATGCCGAACTTCATCTCGCCATTGACCTTGGCGGGCAGGTCCAGCCGCGGCGTCGCCTTGCCGATGATGCGGTAGTCCGCCGGGCTCTTGAGCCGTACCTCGCTCGCCGCGGGTACGGGCACCTGCGCCGCCGCGGCCGCGAGCTCCCCGTACGTCGCGCGCTTGCCGCTCGCGTGGCTCACCACGCCCGCTTCCGTGCGGCACTCACTCGCCGGCACGCCCCACTGCCTGGCGGCCGCGGCCACGAGCATCGCCCGCGCCGTGGCGCCCGCATTGCGCAGCGGGGTCCACGAGGTGCGCACGCTCGTGCTGCCCCCCGTGCTGGTCTGGTACTTGCCGTTCGTCGGCGCGCGCTCCACGCGCACCTTCGACCAGTCGGCGTCCAGCTCCTCGGCCACGATCATCGGCAGCGCCGTCCACACGCCCTGCCCCATCTCCGACTTGTGCGACATGATGCGCACCACGCCCTGCGCGTCGATGGACAGGTACAGGTTCGGCGTCCAGTCGGCGTCGCGCACGCGCCCCGTCTCGGGATCCACGAGCCCGATCGCGCCCGGCGTGGCGCCCCGCGCGTCGTCGGCGCGGAAGCCGAGCACGAACGCCGCGCCCGCGACCGCGGACAGCGTCACGAAGCTGCGGCGGGTCACCGGTTCGTTCTTCATTGCGACACCTCCTGCCCGGCCGCGCGATGGATGGCGCGGCGGATCCGCTGGTACGTGGCGCAGCGGCAGATGTTGCCGCTCATCGCCATGTCGATGTCCCCGTCGGTCGGCTTCGGGTTGCTGGCCAGCAGCGCCACCGCCGACATGAGCTGCCCCGACTGGCAGTAGCCGCACTGCGGCACCTGCTCGTCGATCCACGCCTGCTGCAGGCGGCGACCGACCTCCGTGTCGTGCAGCGCCTCGATCGTCGTGATGTTGTGGCCGACGGCGTCCGCCACCAGGAGCTGGCACGAGCGCGTCGCCTTGCCGTCCAGGTGGATGGTGCATGCGCCGCACTCCGCGATGCCGCACCCGAACTTGGTGCCGGTCATCTCCAGCTTGTCGCGAAGCACCCAGAGGACCGGCGAATCCTCGGCGGCGGTGACGGTGTGTTTCTGTCCGTTCACGGTGAGCACGAACTCGCGCATCTCTCCTGCTCCTTTGACGCCGTGCGTGCCGCGTGCCGCACGACATCCATGCGGGTGACTTGCCGCCGCGGCGCGCGTGCGCGCCCCGGCCCTTCCTCCTACTCGCCGGGCTGCGGTGCCGCCTGCGCCCGGTAATCCAGCAGCGCGATGATGAACATCACGACCACGATGCACGCCGACCCCACGCACCACCGGCAGATGGCGTGGATCCGGAACAGCTCCAGGTACGTCAGCCACGCGGTGAACAGCACGCCCCAGCCCGTGAGCGCCAGCAGCGCGGTCGCCATCCGCCGGTCACCGGCGAACTGCTCCTGCGTCCCGGCGATGGCCAGCGCGAGCACGGCCACGTAGTACCCCACGCCCCACGTCGCCACCGGCAGCCCGAGGAACGTGGCCCAGCGGCTCGTCTGCACCAGCTCGCACGCCCCCGTGCCGCACACCAGCGTGCCGATGTACCCCAGCTTGTACAGCGTGAGGTACGTGGCCACGAGCACGCCGACGAGCGCCACGAGGGCGAGGAGCATGCGACGCGTCACTTCGCCTTCTTCGCGCTTTCCTGCGCCGCGATGGCCGCGTCCACGTACTTCTTGAACTCGTCGTACGGCAGCTCGCCCGGCACCACCTGCGAGCCGAACACGAACGTGGGCGTCTGGTTCACGTTCCGGCGCACCGCCTCGTCATAGTTCGACTGGATCTGCGCCTGGAATTTCCGGTCGGCCACGCACTTGGCGTACTGGTCCATGTTCAGGCCCACGCCCTGCGCGATGCCGGCCAGCACCTTGTCCGGGTTGTCCGTCGTCTCGCCGTTCCACTTGTCCTGGTTGGCGTAGATCGCGTCGTGCATCTCCCAGAACTTGCCCTGGTCGCCGGCGCACCACGCCGCACGGTGCGCGTTCCACGTGTTCTTGTGCACGGGCAGCGGGAAGTCCATGTAGCGCAGGCGGATGATCCCGGTGTTGATCAGCCGCGCGCGGACGTCGGGCTCCGTCACCGTGGCCCACGAGCCGCACGCCGGGCACTCCATGTCCGCGAACTCGATCACCTCGAGCTTCGCGCTGTCGCTGCCGATCACGTGCCCCTGCGCCGTGAGCTTGGGCAGCGAGCTGTCCCACTCGCCCACCTGCCGCCGCGGCCGCGACGCAAGGTACGACAGCGCCGCGATCCCCACCACCGCGATCGCCACGATGGTCAGGTAGAAGGCGCGCATGGAAGGCTTGCCGCCCTGCGGCTTCACCACTCTGGCGGACTTTCCTCGTCCGGCGTCCACTCGGTCTTTTGCCATGTCGGTTCGGATTCCCTGGCGTCCGCCACCAGCCGCCGGTGCTCGGCAATCTCGGGCGTGTCGTAGGTGGCGCGCACTTCGTAGTGAAAGAGCTCGCTGCGCACATCGCCGATCAGCCGCATCAGCTCGTGGGCCTGCTCGAGCAGCCGGCCCTCGGTATCGAGGGCGTGGATGCGTGCCGCGAGGTTGCGCAACAGGACCATCAGCGCCCGGGCCCGAGCGTCGTCGTACGTCTCTTCCGCCATCGTCTCGCCTGCGTGACGTGGGACCGTGCCGCACCGCACCGCGCGGTGCCTGTCGGTAAGCTAGACCGCCGTCGCGCGGCCACGCAAGCAACGTGGGGCGGCCGCCGCGATTCGCTCGGCCACCGCTTGACCGCGCGCCGCCGCAGCACGAGCATCATGCCTGCATGCCACCGCGACTCCGCCTGTCCCCGCGCAACGCCGAACCCCTGACCGTCCCGGTCGGGCCCGGCGACGTCCATGTCGAGCGCTACGGCTTCGGCGGCCCGCCCGTCGTCCTCCTGCACGGCTTCGGCACGTCCAGCTTCGTTTGGCGCAACGTCGCCCCGGCGCTCGCCAGGGCAGGCACCACCGCATACGCGGTGGACCTCCTGGGCTACGGCCAGTCGGATCGGCCGTTCGACGCGGACTTCGGCATTGCCGGGCAGGCCGGCTACCTGGAGCGGCTCGTCACCCGGCTCGAGATCGCCCCCGCGACCGTGGTCGGCCTGGACCTGGGCGGCGCCATCGCGCTGCGCCTCGCCGCGCTGCATCCGACGCTCGTCTCGAAGCTGGTGCTCGTGAACCCGATCGCGTTCGAGGACGTGCCGGCCGACGACATCAAGACGATGCAAACCAACACCGCGCGGTTCGCGTTCCGCGTCTCGCGCGGCCTGCTGGGCGCCGCCCCGCTGCTCGACGAGCTGTTGCGCCGAGGCGTGACGGTGCCGGAACGCATGCCCGATGCGCTCGTGGCCGCCTACCTGGCGCCGTACGTGGGCGAGGAGGGGGTCAACCACCTGCTGGCGCTGGGCCGGGCCGTGGACGCGGACGACCTCGACGGACTGGAACTGCGCCGCCTGCCTCAAGCGGCGCTGATCGTCTGGGGGGACCGGGACCCGTGGGTGGGCCCCCGGATGGCTGACCGCCTCGAGGAAGCGCTGCCCGGCGGCCGGCTGGTGCGCCTGCCCGGCGTCAGCCGGCTCGTGCCCGAGGAAGCCCCGGAGACCCTGATCCGCCTGATCCTCGAGTTCGTGGGGCAGGCCGGGCAACCCCAGCGAACGGCGCCGCTGTCCAATGCGTAAACATATTGACAAACACCTGTCTGCAGGACGGTCGGCAGTCAATTAGATTACCAGTGTTCCTTTCACCTTCAACCGAGCGAAATGGCCAAACCCAAGAACAGGCGCAGCGGGTTTTCGGCGCCGGCGACCCCGTCGCCGTTTGAGGAAGCCCGTGACGAGTTGCTCCAGCACATCATGCGGTGCGAAGTCATCGGGGCCGATCCGGAGCATCAGGCCGAGTGGTTCACCGAAACCATGAAGTACATGGCCGAGCGGTATCCCGAGTTGCATGAGGCGGACCTTGCTGAGCTCCGGAAGTTGGGCGAGCGCTTTGCGCAGCCGCCCAAGGCCCGGACGCCGGAAGCTGCCGCCGCCGACGCGGCCAACGCCGCGTAACGCAAGCGCAACTTCGCTGCGATCATAGAGCGACGCCCCCGCGACCAGCGGGGGCGTCGCTGTCTTCCCGGCCGACGTTGCTCGCGCGCCTATCGCCAGAGCGCGTCGGCGCCACGCACGACCACGCCCACGCGCACGCCGCCGCCCACGCCCGCCTGGAGCGCGACGCGCTGCCCGCCGACCTTCGGGCCCTCGAGGTCCGCGACGACGGCGAGGTACGGACGTACGCGATCCCCGGCGCGGTATCGCGCGCTCACCCCGCCGCCGAGCGAGAGCCCCCAGTGCGACTCGCCGAACGGGTCGAGCAGGAGCCGGGCCAGCGCATCCACCCGTCCCGTGCCGACCAGCGCATCGTGTTCGCGCAGCGCGCCGCCGCCGGCGTCCACCTCGAGGCGCGCGTAGTAACCGAGGTTCGTGTTGAGCCCGGCGCCAAGCTGGGCCGCGTATGGCGCGGCGCCGAGCAGGTCGGCGCGGATCTCCGGGCGCACCGCGCGCTGCTGCGCGCACAGCGGCAGGGCGCAGCCGGCCGCCAGCGCGGCCGCGACGAGCAGCCGCCGCATCACGGCGCGCGCGCCAGCCACAGCGCCATGGTGTAGTCGTACACGGCCCACACGGACGACGCCGCCACGAGCGCGAGCAGCGGCGTCACCCACGACGGGCGCAGCATGATCGCCGCGAACGTGAGCAGCTGCAGCGATGTCACCACCTTGCCGGCCAGCCGTGCCTTGAACTCGACCGGGCGCAGCCACGACACCATGCGTGCCACGAGGAAGCCGATCGCGGTCATCAGGTCGCGGAAGATCATGATGAAGTATCCCAGCGTGCTCACCTGGCCAAGGAACAGGAACGTGGACACGGCCACGAGCACGAACACGCGATCGGCGATCGGGTCGATGAGCGCGCCCCATCGCGTGGCCGTGTTGAACCGGCGGGCGACGTAGCCATCCAGGAAGTCGGTCACCGCCGCCAGGCAGATCAGGGCAATGCGCGATTCCGTCGCGTCCGTGGCCACGAAGGCCGCGGCGAGCAGCAGCCGCGAGAACGAGATCCAGTTTGGGACGCTGCGCAGCTCCATCCGCGCGGGCATGGGGCGTAAGGTATCCACGCGCTGCGCGGCTTGCCACCGCTCCCCGCGCGTCCTAGCTTGGCACTTCCTCACCCTGATTGCCGAGGGCCAGATGCCGGAAGTGGTGGAGCTGCTGCGCAACGTCGCGATCTTCAAGGATCTGGACGACGACGAACTCCGCGAGGTCGCCGAGATCTGCAAGGAAGAGAAGTTCGAGTCCGGCGCGTACATCTTCCACGAGGGCGAGGCCGGCAACCGGCTCTACCTGATCGTCGAGGGCGAGGTGCGCATCAGCCGCGACGTCCCGGGCAGCGGCGAGGAGGCGCTCGCCATCCTCAAGCCGGGCGCGCTCTTCGGCGAGATGGCGGTGCTCGACCGCAGCGAGCGCTCCACGCACGCCATCTCCAACGGCGGCACGACGGCGCTCACCATCACGCGCCCCGACTTCGAGATGCTGCTCGACTTCAATCGCGAGCTGGCGTACAAGGTGCTCTGGGCCGTGGTCCGGCTGCTGTCCACGCGGCTCCGCCAGACGAACGACTCGCTGCGGTCGTTCCTGGCGATGTCCATGTTCTGAGCATGTGAGCGCCGCGTTCACGCACCTGACCGCTGACCTGTCGGGGCTGCGCGCGGAGCAGCTGCGCGACCGCGCGCTGGTCACGGGCCTCGTCATCGCCGCCGTGGGCGGCGCCGGGCTCACGTCGCTGGCCGCCCCGACCATCCACGAGCGCCCGCAGGGCGGGCTGAGCGCGGTGCTGCTCCTCGAGCCCGGCCACCTCGTGGTGCACGCGCTCCCGGAGCGCGGGCGGTTGCTGGTGGACCTGCTGACTTTGGCCACGCAGGAGCCGCTCAAGGCGCTCGAGGTGTTCCAGCGCCGGCTCGCCCCGCGCGACGTGCGCACGGAGCTGCGCGCGCTCGGATGACGGCGTGGATCCCGGTCGCGCACCTCGCACTGTGCGCGGCCATCGTGCTGTGGGACGTGATCCTGGCCGGGCGCATCGCGCGCCTGCGCGCCGCGCCGCCACGCTTCTCGCTCGTCACCGGGCTCGCCGGGCTGCTCGTCCTCCCGGCGCTGCTCATCTACCTCGCCACATCCACCGCGCTCGCCGGCGCCGCGCTGGCCTCGGTGGACTGGATGTGGCCCGCGGTCGTCTCGCTGTTCGCGCTGCAGGCGGCGTACGCGGTCGCACGCCGGCTGGTGAACCCCGCCTGGGGCATCCCGATCGCGCTCTATGACCTCATCGCGTGCGCGGCCGAGTGGGCGCGATGGGCGCTGGCACGCGGCGACACGCTCACGTTTCCCGCGCTGCTGCCGCTCGCGGCCGAGCGCAACGCGCTCGCCCTCGTGCTCGGCCCGGCAACGCTCGGCTCGCCGCTCTTCCTGCTGCCGCCCATGATCGCGCCGGCATTTCCCGCGCTGCGGAAGGCGACGGCGACCGTGCGCGGCGTCATCGCCGTCACCGCGCTGGCATGGGTGGCGGCGTGGGCGGCGACGCTGCTTCCCGCGACCACC
>DASZRI010000380.1:0-11713 GCA_035549215.1 Gemmatimonadaceae bacterium
CAGGACCTGGGGCGTGACGAGGGCGCCGGGGAATCACATGCTGCCACGGTTGCCGGCCTTGCGGTGATGCGCCTGGTGGCCAGGCGCCTCCACGGCGAGCGCATTTCGCGGACGGCTGCTGCCGCGGCGCGGGAGCTGCTCGCCGACGCGCCGAAGGAGTCGCCGGTCGGTGCAGTACTGCGGCGACTGGTCCGATGCAGCGAGCTCGACACGGTCCGCGCCGAGCAGGACCTTGCCCCCGCCGTGCTCGACTACGGACGGGAGCTGGAGTATGCCGCGAAGTGGGAGCTTGCCCTCGACGTGTATACGTTGCTCGCGCGCACTCCCGTCGCGTCCCACACGTCCGTGGACGCATCGCTTCGCATCGGCGTCTGCCTGCGCCAACTCGATCGCCTGCGGGAGGCCGAGCATGCGTATGCCGAAGCTCGGCGCCTGGCGCGTCGACTCAAGTACCACCAAGCGGCGCTGCGCGCTCGCTTTGGCGCCGCCAACGTTGTGATTGCCCTCGGCAATTTTCCACATGCAAAGCGACTCCTGGAGCGCCTCGTGGTCGATTGCCGGAGAGAAGGCGCGCGAGAGGTCATGGCAATGGCTCTCGGGAGCCTGGCGGTGTTGCACCTCTCGACCGACGACAAGTCCAGGGGAATTGCCTTGTCGCTCGCGGCGATGAAGGAGACGCGCGACCAGGTGCAACGTGACCGCCTCCTCAACAACATCGGCGAGGCGCTGCGGGAGCTGGGACACCTGAGCCAGGCGCGCGACGCGCTGCTCATCGTTGCGCACACCGGGCGCGAGCAGTTCATCCGCTGGAGCGCGCTGATGAGCCTGATGAACCTCGCGGCAGACAGCGGTGACGTGCGGGAGTTCCGCGCGTACCGCGACCAGCTCAAGCGCGCACGCCTGACGCCAAAGCTCGAGGTGGATTTCCTGATCCACCTGGGCAAGAGCTATCGCGCGCTGGGCCAGCCCGCCGCCTCGCGGTCCGCGTTTGCCCGCGCCGTGAAAGTGGCAGAGCGGGCATCGCTCAATGCGCTGCTCTTCGACGCGGAGCGCGCGTGGGCCGAAGCGGAACCGGCAACGTCGCCGCCCGAGCCAGCACTCCCCCCTTCGCTCGCAGAAGTCGCAACGACCCTGCGCAGCATGCGGCTTGCCGCCACGCAGGGTCGCTGACGCGTCTCCTACATCTGCCGCAGCGCGCCCAGCAGCGTCGGCAGGAGCGTCACCACCCAGATCACCGCGCCGGCCGCCCAGGCCTTGGCCCGCGGCATGCGGCCCATCACCATCAGCCCGATCGCAAGCAGCGCCACACCCCACAGCACGAACAGGTCGAAGTGATCGAGCAGCGCGCCCATGACCGGCGACGCCGTGTCCGGGTCCAGGAAGCGTGACGGCCCGATGGCGATGCTGAAGCGCGACGTGATCTTCGACGGGTCCATGAGCAGCCCCTGCACCGAAACGAGGACTGCCTGGAGTATTCGCGGGAATACCGCGTAGGTCGCGATGACCATCGCCGAGCCCCAGGCGATGCGCGCATCCATGACCATCCCGACAACCCAGACCACGAGCGCGGTGAGTACGATGAGGATTGGGACGCCGACCGTCGCGCCCACCTGCGCGACGGTGCGTGTCACCGCCTTGCCCTGCTCCATCATCTGCGGGGTCAACTGCGGGTTCTTCGTCATCGCCACGGCGGCCGACCGGTCATACTCCGCGTCGAAGACGGGGCGCAGCGTGTTGCGGTTGGCAAAGTTCAGGATGCCGACCACGACCGTGACGAAAAACAGCGGCAGCCAGTAGTTGCCGTTGATGCGCCGGGCGAAGACCTGCACCGGTGCGTAGAAGATGTCAATGAAGTCTTCCCAGATGGTGGCAGGGTCCTGCGGCGTGAGTGCATCGCCGGCCGACTGCGAATTGCGCTCGTCCATGGCAGCCTCGGTGTTGAGACCCCGACATGATGCCGGGCGTGGTAAGGCCGGCCTGCGGGCGCCGGCAGCGGGAAGCCTCTTGCCGCGCACCAACTTGGCACTGCGCAGCGAATCGCGCCAGCGGCGGGTTGGCACCACCGGCCTGAGCGGCCGTGACATAAATCAGCAGTCACGATGTCACGAATCGCTACTTGTCGGGTTCGTCGTGTCCGGTGAATGTTCCGCGGCAGGAAGCAGGCCCCTGCACGAACGGAGGCAGAGTTGCTCGCGGACCACAACAAGCTGCGTCACCTGGCGTTCTTCGAGGCGATTGCCTCGCTCGACGACGAGGACCCGCGCGCGAAGGCAGTCGCGGCCGGCCTCGTCGTGCTGCGCCTGGTGGATTCATGGATCGAGGAAGGTGCGGACGCAGTCGCGCCGAACCGATTCGGCGTGCGCTCGGTGCGCGCGGCGATCGACGAGGTGGACGCGGGGAACCCGGTGCACGCGGTGCTGGCACGCATCGTTGATGCGATGCAGGTGAGCCGCGGGCTCGAGGTGCAGGACGTGATGCCGCGGGTGATGGCGTACGGCCGCGCCCTGGAATACGAGGGCAATTGGGAGCTGGCGAACGACGTCTATGAGTCGGTGATCGCGCACACGCATCCTACGCAGGAGAGCGAGACGGCGATCCTGGCCCACCTGCAGCGCGGCGTCTGCCTGCGTACGCTCAGCCGGTTCGACGAGGCGCTGGAGAGCTACGAAGCGGCCGGCTCGATCGCAGCGCAGGTCGGGGACATGATGGGCGTGCTGCGCGCCAAGATCGGCGACGCGATCGTGACCATGTCCCGCGGCAACCTGCCCAGGGCGGACGAAGCGTTCGAGCGCGTGGCGCGCGAGGCCGCAGCCGCGGGCAAGGCGGGACCGCACTCCATGGCGCTCCACGGCCGGGCAGCGATCGCCGGCTTCCGCGGTGACTACGAACTGACAGTCCGGTTCGCATATGACGCGCTCAACCTCTCACCCGCGCCGTCCGAGCGCGACCGCATCCTGAGCGACATCGGCACCGCATTCCACAAGCTGGGCATTCGCAGCGCAGCCCGCGACGCGTTCCTGGTTCTGTCCGTCACCGCGCAGGAGCAGTACATGCGCTGGGCGGCGATGCTGGAGCTGATGACGCTGGCCGCAGAGGAAGGATCGCAACTGGCGTTCTACCAGCACCAGCAGGCCCTCGCCACCGCATCGCTGCCCCCACAGCTCCAGACCGAATACCAGATGGACCTCGGCAAGAGCTATCGCCTGCTCGGGGACGCGACGCGCTCGGCGGCCGCTTTCCACGAGGCGATTCGCCTGGCCGAGGCGTATGGATACGGCCGGCTCCTGTTCGAGGCGGAACGTGCGCTGCAGGAGCGGAAGCAACCAGCCGTGGCGCCGAGGGACGAGTTCATCTCACCGCATATCTCGGACGTCGCATCCGCCATGCGGACGATGCGCGAGGAAGTGATGGCATGAAAACACGCGGGGCGGACTTGCATCCGCCCCGCAGGAGTCAACAACCGGTGGAGGGTATCCGGCGCGCCGAATCAGTCGCCGCCAGGGCCCTGGAAGCCACCGAGGCAGGTGCTGGAAGAGGTCGTGGAGCAGGTATCGTGGCTCGGAGCCGTCGGGCTCGCACACGCGGCAATAGCAACGGAGGCAATCGCCAGAACGAGGTAGGTCAGCTTGCGACGCGACATGGGGGTGTTTCTCCAGATGGGCAGTGTTTCCGTGACGGGGAACAACTGCTGCGCAATCTGGGGTCGCCAGCCGGTGCGTAAACTCGCATTTTGTGACAGGAAGTTGCGGTTTTATGTCACCGCTCCCCCCGGGCCGTGCACGTCGTCGCTCTCCTCCCTCGTCCCCTACTCGATCACCTGAGATTCGTCCTCGGATCCGGGCACTCCCTATCGGCAACCGCCGACTGGGGGGAGCTCCGCGTGGCGGTGCAATCGCAGTTCGCCGACCTGGTGGTCGCCGATCCCGCGATCGATGGGCACGTCGAGACGGACACGCTGCGGGACCTGGCGGAACGCTTTCCGTCCCTCCCCATCGTGCTGTACACGACGCTCACGCCGTCCGCGGTCCGCGGGGTCGTCCAGCTGGCCAGGTACGGCATCGAGCATGTCGTGCTCAGCCGCTTCGACGACGACCCGGCCCACTTTCTCGAGGTCCTGGAACGGGTTCCCGGCCACGCCCTGGGCGACGCCATGCTCCGCGAACTGCGCGAGCCGCTGGCCCGCCTGCCAGTGGGCATCAGCCGGACCATCGAGCAACTGTTCGGCTCCCCCGCCCGGTTTCCCGGCGCGCGGGAGCTGGCCGACGCCAGCGGCACCACGCCTCGTGCGCTCTACCGGCACATGGTCACCGCCGGCATGCCGTCGGTGAAGACGGTGATCGTGGCGGCCCGCCTGGTTCGCGCCTACGCATACCTGCGCGATCCGGGACGGTCGGTGAAGGAAATCGCGGCCCGCGTGGGATACACCAGCACGTGGCTGCTGACGAAGCAGATGCGGGAGTTGACGGGCTACACGCCGACCGAGGTCCGGTCCGCGCTCAGCCCGGAGCAGTTCATCACGCTACTTGCCGCCCGCGTGCGGCACTGGCAGGACACCAGGACCGGGGCGCCGCACTCGTAACGCCGCCCCGGCCGACGCTGGAGGAGGCAACAGTGCAGGCAACGCCACAAACGGTGCTCGTCGTGGACGACGAGCCGGCCATCTGCAAGGCCCTGACCATCGCGCTTTCGCGCGAGGGCTACGCGGCCGTGTCCGCCGTGAACGGCGAATCGGCGTACGCCATCCTCCGCGCCCGGCACGTGGATGTCCTCGTGCTCGACCTCCGCATCTCGGACCATCGCGGCGACGTGATCTACGCGATGGCCACGGCCCAGCAGCCGCACCTGGCCCGGCGCACGCTTTTCATCACGGGCGACATCAGCCTGCGCGCCGAGGAGATCATCCAGGCCTGCCAGTGCCCGCTCCTGCGCAAGCCGTTCGAACTCCGGGAACTGATCGGCCTGGTGCAGGGGCTCGCCGAAGGGTCCGCGGAGTCGGCAACCGCCTGATCCGGGCGGCCGGCCCCCTCGGGGGTTACACGGCTTGCCAAAAGGTTACACGGCGCGCCAAATCAGCCGGGGGCCAATTGATCGGCGACACGAGATGGCGCAGGTTCGTGATATTCCCTCGCCGCAGTCCCGGCACGCCGTGTCCGCACTCCCCATCCAAGCCACTCATTTTCACGAAGGCCAGCAGGCGCGTCCCCTCGACGCGTTCCGGCTGGACGTCGCGCAGGTGCCCGCGGGAGATCCGCTCGAGCGGCACCTGGGGGCATGGTTCGTGGCCACCGTCGTGCTCGACGCCGCGGCACAGGCGAATGGGGCCGAGCGCCAGCTCCTGGTCCGCCGGTTCCTGCGGGAGCATGCCGGGCAGCAACTGCCCCCGCTGCCCGCCCCAGTCGACCCGGAGATCCTGTCCGACGCCGTGCTGGCCATCGCAGGCGAGATGGAAGACGCCGTCTGTCTGGCCCTCGCCGACTGCGCGCTGGCCGCGCTGGTCCGCGTGCTTCCCGCCGGCACTCCCGTCCTGATGGGGCGCGCCCTCTCCCGCCGTGCACGACTGGCCCTGGCCGAGATGCGCACCGACGCCGCGCGCCGCTTGTGGACGCAGGTGCAGTCGCTGGGCCGGCGCCACGCACTTCCCGAGCTGACGGCCCGCGCCGCGCTGGGCCTCGGCGAGATCGAGGCACGCCTCGGGCATCCGAAGGATGCGCGCCGCTGGTTCGTGCGCGCCCTGGCCGTCGACGGCTCCACTGGGGACACGCGCGCCGGCGCATACCACAACCTCATGGTGCTCTCTGCCGCCGCCGGCGACTTCGAGGCGTCGGTGGAATATGGGCGGCGTGCGCTGGCCACGAACGTGCACGCGCATCGTCGCACGGTACTCGTGCACACGGCGCAGCTCCTGCTCGACATGGGGCATCCCGCGGATGCCCTCCGCACCTTTGGCGCGGCGCTGGCGCTGCCGCTCGCACCCGAGGACGGCGTGGTGGCGTGCAGCGGCGCCTGCGTTGCCGCGGCCCACGCGCTCGACCGGGACGCCGCGAACCGCATCGTCGACGTGCTCGCACTGCGCATCCAGGCCATGGCGCGCCGGTTCAGCCTCGTGCCGCGCCTGCAGTACGCGCTGGCGTTCGCGTTCGCGGAGCTGCGCGACGCGTACGCGCGGCTGGGACGGCACGAGGAGCGCGACGCGGCGCGGGAGCGCGGACGCGCCATCGCCGCTGCGCACGGCGTCGGGGGCGCCGTGCTGCGCCTCGACGCGCCTGCGAGCATTGCCACACCGCCGCGGCCGGCGCTGTCGCCCGCCGCCGTGCGCCGTGTCCTGGCCATCGGGGCCGCCAACGACGAGGCGTGGCTGCCTGCGTCGGTGTCATAGCCCCACGGTTACTTGCACGTCATGACCAGGCACCACGCCATGTCAGCTCCTGACCACCCGTCGCGCGACGCGGACGACGCGCCGAGGAACGCCGCGCGCGTCGTGCGGCCGCGGATCGTCGCGCTGGTGCGGGCCCAGGTCACCGGCTCGACGCTGCAGAACGCCATCGCCGGGCGCATGGTCGTCGAGGCGGTCACCACCGTGCGGGCGCTGTCGCAGCGCGTGCGCGCACGGGGGCGGCCGCTGCGCGCGCTGATCGTGGAGCCGGTGGATGCCGACGGCGTGACGGCGGCGACGGTGCTGCCGCAGCTTGCCGCCGCGCGCCCGACGCTGCCGATGATCGGCTACTGCGACCCGTGGAACGACGAGTCGCACTCCGTGGTGGAGCTGGTGCGCGCCGGGGTGCATGAGATCATCTTCCGCGGCATCGACGATGCCGGCCACGCACTGCGACGCGCGATCCACAGTGCGACGCACATGTCGGCCGCGGCGCAGGTGCTGGACGGGCTGCGGCCGCACCTCACGCCCGACGGCAGTGCGCTCGTGACGTTCTGCATCCAGCAGGTGCGCGGCGGGCTCACGCCGCGGCAGATGGCGCTCGGGCTCGGCGTGAGCCTGCGCACGCTGCACCGCCGGTGCGCGTCGTCGGGGCTTCCGCTGCCCTCGGCGCTGATCACGTGGGTGCGACTGCTGCTCGTCGTGCAGCTGCTGATCCAGAGCGACGAGTCCATTGAGCAGATCGCGCTGGGCCTGGACTTCCCCTCGGCGGTGGCGCTGCGCAACACCTTCAAGCGCTACACCGGAATGCGCCCCACCGAGGCGCGTGACAACGGCGGGCTGTCCCCGCTGCTGGAGTCGTTCCTGGCGCAGCGCGCCGGGGCACGCCCGCCGCGGCGGCGATAGCCAACTCCGCGGCGGCGATCAGCGCCGGGCGAACGGGCCCCGGCGGGCCCCCGGCATCAGCCGCGGGCGCGCTCGAGCTCGGACCAGCGGTCCACGGCGCGTCGCAGGTGCGGGATCACGATGGACCCGCCCACGATCAGCCCGATGGACATCGTCTCGAACACCTCGGCGCGCGTGACGCCTTCCTCGGCGCAGCGGATGAGGTGGTACGTGACGCAGTCGTCGCAGCGCAGGACCATCGAGGCGACGAGGCCGAGCAGCTCCTTGGTCTTCACGTCCAGCGCGCCCTGCTCGTAGGCACGCCCGTCGAGGGCGAAGAAGCGGTTGATGACGAGGTTGTTCTCGCCGAGGATCTCGGCGTTCATCCGCTCGCGAAAGGCGCGGAATTCGGCGAGCGAATTGCCGTGCTCGTGTGCGTCGCCGCTCACAGCTTCCACTCCCGGAGGGTCTTGAGCGTGGTGGCCAGCGCCTCGCGCTGGGCCGGGTGCGTGGACTCGGCCAGGAGACTCTCGTATGTGCGGATGGCGAGGTCGAGGGCCAGCGGGTCGTGCTCGGCCCCGGCCAGGCTGGTGGCGTTGTCGGCCAGCGCCGCGCGCGCGAGCTGGTCCTGCGGGAACCGCTGTGCCACCTGCTGCCAGCGCGCCACGCGCTCGCGCTGGTTGCTCTCGGACAGGGCCCAGAGGTGCCACGCGCCGCGGTTGTTCTCATCCACGCTGATGGCGCGCGTGGCAAGCTCGCCCACGACATCGGGGCCGCGGCCGGTGAGCCAGTAGGCGTTGGCGAGCACGACCATGGCCTGGGCGTCGTCGGGCGACGTGGCAACGATGTGCTCGTAGGCGGGTATCATGACCTCGGGCATTTCCTTGAACGGCGCGCACGCCTCCTTGAGCTGGGCGGGCGGCGTGGCGGCGGCAATGGCCCGCACGCGGTCAAAGAGCACCCCGATATTGTCGTGCAACTGGTACTGCTGGACGGCGTCCCGCAGGTCGCGGGCGGCGTCGAGTGGCGGCGATTGCATGAGCGAAAGGTATGCGGGCGGGGCGTGTGCGCCTACCCGCTTGCGTGGCCGGGTGGCAGGGCCCGGGGGATGGGCGGAGGGTTGCGCGACGGGGGCGAGTTGGCGATACTCGAAGGGTCCGTCGGGCCGTTCAGGTTCTTCCACCCGACCGATCCGCGCGGCCGCCCGTCCCTCATGAGAGTGGATGATGGAGAGCGGGCCGCGCCCCAGCAGGGCCCCGTTCGGCTTCGCGTGAGGTGTCCGCGCAGCGAGCGAGACAAGTCAACGCCAGAGTCGCGTCGCACCACATCCCGTCAGGTACACGCTCGACCGCGCTGCGAATTCGTTCGCCCGGGTCTGAATCGAGCGTATGCGCAGGAAAGCGCATGTGGCGACGTGCATCGCAGCAAGCCGGCCCACCGCTGAGCGTGGGCGTTCCCCATTCGTGAGTTCACTTTTTCCCTTGCCACAAGTCGCATGAACGAACGTCGCCGCCCACCGCGTCGTGGACGGGGCCGTCGCCCGTATCGCCCCGAGGGGGAGATGCCAGGCGAGCCCAACCCGTACCGGGACTCCTCCATGGACACGCAGCCCGACGGGGAGCCGACCGGCCGGATGGCCGAGGACACGGCACCGGACTTCGCGCCGTCCGGCGATGCCGGATCCGCGCCGCCTGATCCGGGCGCGCCGCCGGCATCAGGGGCACCCTACGACAGCGGCGTACCCATGAACACGGGCGAATACGCCGCGGGGCGTGCGGACCGGGGCTTCGACCGCCACGATCGCAACAACAACAACGGACGCCGTCACCGCCGCAATCGCGGGCGTGGGCGCGGACGCGACCAGCGCGGGGGCGGCGAGCCGCGCGACATGCGGGACGTGCGCGAGCCGCAGGGTCCCCCGGCACCGGTGGTGCTGACGCCGGCTGGGGAGACGAAGGGCTGGTTCGACCCGCAGCGTGACGGCGGGTTCGTGCGTCGCGCGGGGGCGAGCTACCTGGACGAGCCGGGCGACCCGTACGTGCCGCCGCAGCTCGTGCGCCAGTGGGGCCTGCGCAAGAGCGACGCGATCGAGGGCACCGTGGGGCGCGACCATCGCGGCCGCCTGACGCTGATGGAGGTTCGCAGCATCAACGGGCAGGACCCGTCCATCGGTACCAAGCGCCCGGACTTCCAGTCGCTCACGGCGTCGTACCCCGACCGCAAGCTGTTCCTCGAGACGGGCAAGCCCGCCAAGGGCGGTCCCGAGCTCACCCGCCGCGCGATCGACCTGATCGCGCCGATCGGCTTCGGCCAGCGCGCCCTGATCGTGGCGCCGGCCCGCGCCGGCAAGACGACGCTGCTCCACGCGATCACGGAAGGCGTCGCGATCAACCACCCCAATGCCGTGCTGCTCATCCTCCTGGTGGACGAGCGCCCGGAAGAAGTGAGCGAGGCAATCTCGTGGGGCGTGGGCGAGGTGATCGCGTCGAGCTTCGACCAGCCGGCGCAGCGCCACGTGGAAGTGACGGACATGGTGCTCGAGCATGCGCGCCGCCTGGTGGAGATGGGGCGTGACGTGGTGATCGTGCTCGACTCGCTGACGCGCATGGCGCGCGCGCACAACACCGCCGAGCGCGGCACGGGCCGCACGCTGTCGGGTGGCCTGGATGCGACGGCGATGGCCAAGCCCAAGGCGTTCTTCGGGTCGGCGCGCGCGGTGCTGCCGGCCGACGGCGGGGGCTCGCTGACGATCATCGCCACGGCACTGGTGGAAACCGGCTCGCGCATGGACGACGTGATCTTCGAGGAGTTCAAGGGCACGGGCAACTGCGAGATCAAGCTCGACCGCCCGCTGGCCGAGAAGCGCATCTATCCCGCGATCGACATCGCGGTGAGCGGAACGCGTCGCGAGGAGAAGCTGTTCCGTCCCGACCAGATGGACAGCGTGTACACGCTGCGGCGCGGGCTGGCGCAGATGCCGCCGCAGGCGGCGATGGAGTGGCTGATCAAGCGGATCGCCGCAACGCAGAACAACGACGCGCTGCTGGCGGGACTGTAAGGCCCCGAGACGAGAAGCCCACATCCCGCGTCCGTGGTGATCGACACCAGGCGCGGGATGTGGGCGTCGTGTTTCCAGGAGCCCGTCGTGCTATTCGCCCGTGCCCAGCTCCTCGTAGAGCATGGCGCAGGCGCGCAGGCCGCGCGTGAAGTTGTCCATGCTCAGCCACTCATTCGGCGCGTGGGCATTCTCGCCCGGGAGGCCGAACCCCATGAGCAGGACCGGAGCGCCGAGGATGCGGCTGAAGTCGTCCACGACGGGGATGCTGCCGCCCTCGCCGGTGATCACCGGCTCGCGGTCGAAGGCGGCGGCGAGCGCCCGGCGCGCCGCGTCGTAGAGCGGTCCGTCGAGCTCGGCGCGCCACGGCTTGCCGCCGTGCAACTCCTGCACGGTGACCGTGACACCCGGGGGGGCGACGCGCTCGACGTGGGCACGCATGAGCCGCCCGATCTCTGCCGGATCCTGGTCGGGCACGAGCCGGCAGCTCACCTTGGCCATCGCCTTGGAGGGGAGCACGGTCTTGGCGCCCTCGCCGGTGTACCCGCTGAGCAGGCCGTTCACCTCGCACGTCGGGCGCATCCAGATGCGCTCGAGGGTGGAATATCCCTTCTCGCCGCCGAGCGCGGGTGCGCCGGTCTCGGCGCGGAAGGTCTCGTCCCGGAAGGGGAGCGACTTGACCTGCTGGCGCGCGATGTCGCCCCAGTCGCGCACCTTGTCGTAGAAGCCCGGGATGGCGACGTGGCCATCGGCGTCGTGCATCGTGGCGAGGATGCGGGCGAGCGCCATGGCCGGGTTGACGACGGCGCCGCCGTAGCTGCCGGAGTGCAGGTCGGACGCCGGGCCGGTGACGTCGATCTGGAAGTACGCGAGCCCACGAAGCGACGACAGGATGGACGGCAGCCCGGGCGCGAACATCGCGGAATCGGAGATCACGCAGTAGTCGCAGGCGAGGTCGTCCTTGTGCGCCTCGATGAACTGGGCGAGGTGCGCACTGCCGACTTCCTCCTCGCCCTCGGCGAGGACGATGACGTTGACGGGGAGCGCGCCGCGGACCTTGAGGTGCGCCTCGACGGCCTTGATGTGCATGAAGAGCTGGCCCTTGTCGTCCACGGAGCCGCGGGCGAAGAGCTTGCCGTCGCGGATGGTGGGCTCAAAGGGCGGGCTGTCCCAGAGGTCGAGGGGCTCGGCGGGCTGCACGTCGTAATGCCCGTAGATGAGCACGGTGGGCGCATGATCGCCGGCGCGGCGCCATTCGCCGACCACCACGGGGTGGCCGGGGGTGCGGTGCACGGTTGCGTGCATCCCCGCGGCGCGCATGTTGGAGGCAACCCACTCGGCGGCGCGCGCCGTGTCCGGGTTGTGCTCGGAGCGGGCGCTGACGCTGGGGATGCGAAGGA
>DASZRI010000381.1:0-5015 GCA_035549215.1 Gemmatimonadaceae bacterium
CGTGTCCACGCCGGTGAGTGCGTGCACGAGGGTGGTCTTGCCGTGGTCGATGTGCCCGGCGGTGCCGATGATCATCGCGCGTCCCAGCCGTCGTGTTCCCAGACGTCGAATGCGCGCAGCGGGCGGCCGTCCACCACGTGATGCTGCAGGAACTCGCGCAGCAGCCGCTGGTGCGCGCGGGCCGACGGCTCGTCGAGCGGCGCGGCCTCCTGCCCCGCGGTCCACGCGCCAAGCGCACGGCGGGCATCAGCGGGCAGTCGACGCCCAGCCGGCGCAAGGCGCGCGCAGCGCTCGCACAGGATGCCGCCCGCCACGTGACTGAACACCGCGGGCGCATCCGGCTCGATGGCGGCGTGGCACTCGGCGCACGACGCGAGCTCGGGAGAGAACCCGAGCGCGGCGATCACGCGCCAGGCGCCGGCGAGCGTGGCATCGCGTGAGTGCCCCGGCTCGGCCGAACCGATCGCATCGAGCGCCGCGACGACGGCATCGAAGAGCGCGGGGTCCGCGTGATCAGCCGAGAAGTGGAGCACGACCTCGGCGATGGCGGACGCGCCGGTGAACCGCCCCATGTCCGCGGCCAGCGCCGCACGCGATCGCACGACCTCGAATCCCGAGAGCGTGTCGAGGTCGCGCCCCGGTCGCGTGGAGAGCTGGGCGGTGCCCTGCGCGAAGAGGTCGAGGGCGCTGCCGAAGCGCTTCTGCGAGCGGCGCACGCCCTTGGCGAGCGCCGACCGCACGCCGCCCTCACGCGTGGCGAGCCGGAAGATCCGCGAGGACTCCAGGTAGTCGAACGCGTGCAGTACGATGGCGTCGCTGACCAGCAGGGGCATGGGCGTAAGATAACCCGGCCATGCCCCATGCCGGCGCGGGTTACATGGTGGCACGCAGCCCGGCGAGCACGGTGCGGCCGGGCGCGAGGAAGTTGAACACCGACTGATAATGGCGGTCGGTGAGGTTCTCGATGCGCAGGGTGAGCGCGGTGCCGGTGCCGTCGGCAGCATGCGAGATATCGAGCGAGCCGCCGAGGTCCACGCGCAGGTACGATGGCAGGGTGACGGGCACGGCCGGGTACGGACGGAAGTCGCGATCGGCGCGCTCACCGACGTACGTGAAGCGGACGTCGAGGCTGCCCCGCCCCGCGGCCTGCGCCGCAAGCGCGGCGTTCCAGCTCGCGCGCGGCCGCCGGATGAGCGACTGCCCGGCGTGGTACAGTCCGGCGGACGTCGTGTCGAAGCCCGGCGTGAGCACGCGCGTGTCGAGGTGCGTGAACCCGGCGGACGCAGAGGCCCACGACGCGAGGCGCGCCGTGGCCTCGTACTCCTCGCCCGCGGCGCGTGCCCGCGCGACGTTGCAGTAGCTGTAGCCGCACGCGGACATGCCGCTCGTGTAGTCGATCATGTCGCGGAAGTCCTGCGAGAACGCCGTCACGCCGACGGTGACGCGATCGTCGAGCAGTTGCTGCTCGACCGCGGCCTCCCAGCTCGCGGCGCGCTCCGGGCGCAGGGACGGGTTGCCCGTGACGTACCCCGTGGAATAGTTCTCGAAGAACGTCGGCTCGCGGAATGCGGTGCCGACGGCGGCGCGCAGGCGCGTGCCGGTGGCAGCGAGGTAGTTCACGCCGACGCGGTACGTGCCAAAGGTGCCGAACTGCTGGTTGTCGTCCACGCGTGCGCCGGCAACGAGCGTGACGCCCGACGGGTCGCGCCAGAGCGCCTGCGCGTAGCCCGCGCGATTGCGGCGGAACGCGGTGAACGTGCTGCTGTACGGATAGCCGCCGAATGTTCCCTGGCTCTGCGATGCCTGGTCCTCGGCCTCCATGCTTGCGCCGAGCGTGAGCATGGCGCGATCCATGGCGTCGCGGATATTCACGCGCGCATCCACGCTGCGCGTCCGGACGCCGTCGAGCGAGACGTAGAGGTCGCCGCCGGTGGAATCCGGCTGGTCATTGGTCCCGCCACTGGTCTCGTTGGATGCGGCATTCACCACGAGCGCGATCGCGGGCGAGAACGTGTGGGTGTACTGGGCCCCGAGGACCGTGCGGTCGCCGCTCGTGAAGGCATTGTGGTCCACCACATTGCCGGCGCTGTTGGTCGGATAGTGGTACCGCGAGTCCGTGTACCGCAGCGCAAGCTGCAGCGCGTCCGCCGAATCCGGGGCGAGGACGGTGCGCGCGCTCACGACGCTCTCGGCAAACTGGTTGTTGAAGGGATAGATGCCGTCGGTCTGGTGGCGGCTGGCGGAAAGGGAGTAGCTCGCCGCGGGCGAGCCGCCCGCGAGGGTGACCTCGCCGTCGCCGGTGTGGTACGTGCCACCGCGCGCCTGCACCGTGGCGCGGAGCGGGCCTCGGCCGTCGCGCGTGAAGATCTGGACCACGCCGGAGACGGCGTCCGCGCCGTACAGCACGCTGGCCGGGCCGCGGACGACCTCGATGCGTTCGATGTTGTCGGTCGTGAAGCTGCCGAGGTCGATCGCACCGCCGGGGTCGTTCACGGGCACGCCATCCACGAGCACCTTGACGTACTTGCTCTCGCCGCCGCGCATGAAGAGCGACGTGATGCCACCCATCGAGCCGCTCTGCGCGATGGCCACGCTGGGCGTGGCGGCGAGCGCGTCGGCGACGGTGGTGATGCCGAGCGCGCGCAACTGCTCGCCGGTGATCACGGTGACCGACGCCGGCACCTGCTGGGGGTCGAGCGGCGTTCGCGTGGCCGTGGTGACCACGGGCGCTACGCGCGCAGTGTCGCGGGCCTGGGCGGTGAGCAGCGCCGGGGTGGCCACGACGGCGGCGGCTGCGAGGAATGCAATGCGATGCAAGGTCATGGAAGGGACGTCGGAGGATTGGAGGGTGCCCCGCGCGGGCGGCCGCGCAGGGGGACGAGCGCTGGCGCGCCGACGGCGGGATCGCGCGTGACCACGAGTGGCCACCCGTACACGCGCTCGAGCACTTCGCCCCGCATGACGGCATCGGGCGTCCCCGACGCTGCCACGCGCCCGTCGTGCAGCAACACCAGTTGATCGGCAAACCGTGCCACCAGGTTGAGCTGGTGGCTGACCAGCAGCACCGCGTGGCCGTCGCGCGCGAGCCGGCTGAGGACCTCGAAGGCATCCATCTCGTGCGCGATGTCCAGGAACGTGGTGGGCTCGTCGAGCACGAGCGCCTGGCCGCCCTGCGCCAGCGCGCGCGCCATGCGCACGCGCTGCCACTCGCCGCCCGACAGCGTGTCCACGGTGCGGCCCAGGAACCCCGCGACGCCGGCCAGCTCGACGGCGCGCGCGATGGCCGCGCGATCGTCACGGTCGGGTCCGCGCCACGCACCGCGATGCGGAAAGCGACCGAGCGCGATGTAGTCCGCGACCGGCGTCGGGAAGACCAGTTCCTCGCGCTGCGTGACCACGGCCACTCGGCGGGCAAGCTCCCGCCGGGGGATCGCGTCGATCGACTGCCCGTCCACCGTGATGCGCCCCGCGACGAGCGGCTGGCGGCCGAGAAGCGCGCGCACGAGCGTGCTCTTGCCGCTGCCGTTGGGCCCGACGACGGCAGTGAGCGCGCCGCGCGGGGCGTCCAGCGACACGTCGTGCAACGCGTCGCGCGCCGCGCCCGGATAACGGACGACCACGTGCTCGAAGCGGATCACCGCATCCTCCGCAACTGCACGAGGAAGAAAGGCACGCCGATGAGCGCGGTGACGGCACCGAGCGGCAGCTCGGCGGGCGGCCGCGCGGTGCGCGCGGCCAGGTCGGCCGCCACCACGAGCGTCGCCCCGACGAGCGCGCTCCCCGCGATGACGCCGCGATGCGCGGCAGTGCCCAGGCGCCGCGCGATGTGCGGCACCACGAGCCCCACGAAGCCGACGAGGCCGGCGGCCGCGACTGTTGCGGCGGCGAGCAACGACGCGACGACGTAGATCCGGCGCGCGGCGTGGGCGGTATCCAGCCCCAACGCGGCCGCCGCATCGTCCCCGAGCGCAAGGATGTCGATCTCGCGTGCCCACGCGACGAGCAGGGCGCCGCCGAGCACCGTGTAGAGCGCGAGCCACGCGACCTGCGCCCAGCGTGCGTCGGCCACGGAGCCCATCATCCACCACAGGGCGCCGCGCACGGTGTTGGCGTCGGCGTTGGCCAGGGCGAGCATGATCGCCGCATTGGCGAACGCGCCGACAATCACGCCGGCCATGAGCAGGACGCGCGGGTCCCCGCGCCCCGGCGCCGCGTGAGCGACGGCAAAGGCCACGACCACGGCCACCACCGCGCCGGCGAACGCGGCGAGCGGGACGAGCGCCGATGCCAGCCCCACCGATACCGCGATCACCGCGCCGACGGCCGCGCCGCCGGACACCCCGAGCAGGTACGGCTCCGCCAGCGGATTCCGCATCACGCCCTGCAGCGATGCCCCGCTCATGCCGAGCCCGGCGCCGAGCAGGATCGCCATGACGACGCGCGGCAGCCGCAGCACGCGGACGATGGTGACGGTGGAAGGGCTGCCGGCGCCAAGCAGCGCACGCAGCGCGTCGCCCGGCGGAAGGTGCACTGCCCCCAGCATCACGGACAGCACGACGAGCACGACGAGCGCAATTGCCACGCCCGCCCATCGCACGACGCGCGCGCTCATCGCACCGCTCCCGGGTGCAGCAGCGAGGCGATGGAGACCGCGGCCTGTCCCATGACGACCGACGGGCGGCCGACCACGGTCGTGTCGAATGCGAGCACCCGCCCCTCGCGGACGGCGCGCACCGCGCGCCAGCGCGGATCCGCGAGCATGTGGGTGCGCCCCTCGGGGCTCGTGAGGACGACGTCGGGATCGCGGCGCACCACGTCCTCCAGCGTGACGGTGGGCGACGGCGCGGGCATGTCGCCGTAGACGTTGGTGCCACCCGCGATGCGCACGAGCTCGTCCATGAAGCTGCCGCGCCCGATGGTGATGATCGGGTTCTCCCACGTGGGCAGGAACACCGTCACGCGCGGCATCGCCGCGGTGGCGCGCTGCACGCGGGCCAGCGTCGCGTCCACGGAAT
>DASZRI010000382.1:0-2292 GCA_035549215.1 Gemmatimonadaceae bacterium
GTACACGGCCACCTATACGGAGCCGGAGGACGAACGCCTGGCCATGAGCCTCGGCGCGGACGCGTTCATCCTGAAGCCGGCCGAACCCGAGGAATTCCTGGCGCGGATCAAGGGCGTGCTGGCGGGCGCGGCCGGCGTCCCGGTGCCCTCGCGGCGCAGCGTGCCCGACGACGGGGACCTGCTCAAGGTCTACAGCCAGGCGCTGATCCGGAAGCTCGAGGAAAAGTCGCTGCAACTCGAGGAGGCCAACCAGGCGCTGCTGCGCGACGTGGCCGAACGGGAGCAGATGGCGGAGACGCAGAAGGCGATCCTCGATGCGTTGCCGGCGCACATCGCGCTGATCGACGCACAAGGCGTCATCCTGGCAGTGAACGAGTCGTGGCGCCGCTTTGCCTCGGCCAACGTCCTGCAGACGCCCGAGTTCGGCGTGGGCCAGAACTACCTGGGCGTCTGCGACCGCGCGTCCGGGGATTGCAGCAACGAGGCGGCGGAAACGGCGCGGGGCATCCGGCAGGTGCTCGCGGGCGAGATCGCCCACTTCACGCTCGAATATCCCTGCCACTCGCCCACCGAGCAGCGCTGGTTCCGGGTCATGGTCACGCCGCTGCACCCCGACTTCAGGGCTGGCGCGGTCGTCATGCACGTGGATATCACCGAGCGCCGCGTGGCGCAGGAGGCACTGCAGGCCAGCGTGCGCGAGCAGCGGGAGCTGGCCGAGCGGCTGGAGCAGCAGCGCGCCCGCCTGGCCGAGGCGCAGGCGGTGGCGCACGTCGGGAGCTGGGAAACCGACCTGGCGACGCTCGATGTCACATGGTCCGAGGAGACGCACCGCATCTTCGAGACCGACCCGGCGACGTTCGCGGTCACCCACCCGCAGTTCCTGGAGTTCGTGCACCCCGAGGACCGCACGATGGTGGACACGGCGTTCCGTGAGTCCGCCTCCATCGAGGGCGAGCACTCCATCGAGCATCGACTGCGCTTGCGCGACGGCCGCGTGAAGGTGGTCCAGGAGCGCTGGCGCGTGGTCCACGACGCCAACGGGAAGCCGGTGCGCGCGTCGGGCACCTGCCAGGACATCACGGAGCGCAAGCAGATCGAGGCGCAGTTCCTGCGCGCCCAGCGCATGGAGAGCCTGGGCACGCTGGCCGGCGGCATCGCGCACGACCTGAACAACGTGCTGACGCCGATCATGATGGCGATCGACCTGCTCAAGTCGGAGGACACGGACCCCGCGCACCAGGAGATCCTGTCGTCCATCGAGGTGAGCGCGCGCCAGGGCGCGCACATGGTGCAGCAGGTGCTGTCGTTCGCGCGCGGCGTGGAAGGGCGCCGGCTGACGGTGGACATCCGGCAGCTCCTGCGCGACGTCGAGAAGATCGTGAACGACACATTCCTCAAGAACATCCGCGTGCGCGTCAACTCCCCGGCGCATGTCGCGTCGGTGACGGGGGACCCCACGCAGCTCCAGCAGGTGCTGCTGAACCTGTGCGTGAACGCGCGCGACGCCATGCCCGAGGGCGGCACGTTGACGCTGTCGGTGGAGGAGCTGGAGCTGGACGAGCAGTACGCGGCGCACGAGCCGGACGTGCGCCCGGGGCCGCACGTGGTCATTCGCGTCGAGGACACCGGCATGGGCATGCCGGCCTCGGTCATTGACCGGATCTTCGAGCCGTTCTTCACGACCAAGGAAACGGGGAAGGGCACCGGGCTCGGGCTGTCCACGTCACTGGCCATCGTGAAGAGCCACGGCGGGTTCATGCGCGTGCAGAGCACGCCGGGGGCGGGCTCCACGTTCAGCGTGTACCTGCCGTCCAACGAACACGGCGCGTCGTCGCCGCCACCGTTGCCACGCGCCGAGCTTCCGCAGGGCAACGGCGAGCTGATCCTGGTGGTGGACGACGAGCCGTCGGTCCGCGAGATCACCCGGCGCACGCTGGAACGCTTCGGGTATCGCGTGGTGCTCGCCAGCGATGGGGCGGAGGCGGTGGCCACCTACGCCCAGCAGCAGGGGGAGATCGCGGGCGTGATCACGGACATGATGATGCCCGTGGTGGACGGCCCGGCCGCGATCCTCGCCTTGCGGAAGATCAACCCGCACCTGCCGATCGTCGCCGTGAGCGGCGTGGGCGAGGGGGCCGGCGGCACGCGGGCCGTGGCCGTGGAGGCGACGCGCCGCCTGACCAAGCCCTACACAACCGAAGCGCTGCTGCGCACCGTGCGCGAGGCCCTGCAGGACGGCTCGACCATCCCGCGCTGATCCACGGAACTCCGGGAGCGAATGACAGAGCGCCG
>DASZRI010000383.1:0-4752 GCA_035549215.1 Gemmatimonadaceae bacterium
AACTTCCTGGCGTTCACCTGGAAATGGTCGCCCTGGATGAACAGCGGGCCGCGGAAGCCCTCGCGCAGCGCGGCCGCGATCATGACGGCCACGTACTCTGCCGGGCGCTGGTCCGTGTACGCGATCTCCGAGCGCGCGATCTCGAGGATGAACGCGCCCGCCTGCATGGCGATCGCGGTGCGGAAGATCGAGCGCGCCGTGTCGTACGCGGCGCCGCGGACGTTGATCGCGGGCACCGTGAAGCCGTGCACCTCGCCGCGCCCGCGCGCGGCGTACAGGTCGTGGATGGACGCGGGCCGCACGCCCACTTCCTGGCCCAGCTCCCACAGCAGCCAGCGCGCGTGGGTGCGGGTGTGCTCGTCGCCGAACACGGCGGCGCGGGCCAGCAGGTCCATGGCCTCGCTGGCCAGGGGGGCCGCGCTGTGCACGTGCACGCGGCCGTCGGCCACGGTCACCGCCGCGCCGAACATCGCGTTCAACGTCTCGGTCGTCTCGGACATGTCTTCCTCGAGGCACGGGCCCGCCGGGGCGCAGGGCCCCCGGGCCGGGTCAGGTGTCAGGCTTCGTCAACTTCGCCCCGCCACGGGGCGGGATCAAGCGGTGATTACACCGAAGCGTCGGGATTCGGCTTGGGGAGCGTCTCCCACTGCTGGCGCGCATCCGCCGCGTCCTCGCGCCCCAGCATGGCGTAGGTGAACTGCTTGCCCAACTCCACGCCCGGCTGGTTGAGCGCGTTCACGCCGTAGAGCTGGCCCGCATAGATCGTGCCAATCTCGAGCAGCATGAACAGCCCGCCCAGGTGCCACGCGTCGGCGCGATCCACGTGGATCGTCATGTTCAGCCGCCCGCGCGTGGCCAGCGCGCCGGCCGTTGCCCGGCGCTCGATGTCGATCAGCTCGCCCAGGTGGTGCCCGCCCAGGTACGCGAGCTCCGGGATGTCCTGGTGCAGCTTCGGGATCGCCACGTCCACGGGATGCTCGCCCACCTGCACGAAGGTGATCGTCTTGTTGGGCGTGCCCTCCATGAACAACTGCACCTGGCTGTGCTGGTCGGTGGCCCCCAGCGCGGCGAGCGGCGTCGGACCCACGCTCGCGCCGTCGCTCGTGCGGTGCTTGCCCAGGCTCTCCGCCCAGAGCTGCACGAACCACGCGGCCACGTCGCGGAACGGGTCGGAGTATGGCATGAGCACGTGCACGTTCCGGCCCAGCGTCGTGTCAGCCATCCACTGCAGGACGCCGAATACCGCGCCCGGGTTCTCGCGGAGCACCGCCGTCTCGCAGCGCTTCGCCATGTCCGCCGCGCCCGCGAGCAGCGCCGCCGTGTCCATGCCGAGCAGCGCGGCCGGCAGGATGCCCACGGGGGTGAGCACGCTGAACCGCCCGCCCACATTCGGCGGGATGTCCACCGCCGGGATGTTCTCGGCGCGGGCAATTGCGCGCAGCGCGCCGTGCTCCGGGTCGGTGACGAACACCAGGTGCTCGCGCGCCTTGTCGCCGAACGCGACGTCCAGCCGCCCGCGCACGATCAGGTACTGCGCCATGGTCTCGGCGGTGCCGCCCGACTTGGAGATCACGATGAACAGCGTGCGCGCGGGATTCACCCGCGACAGCAGCGCGGCGATCGTGCCCGGGTCCACGTTGTCCAGCACGTGAAAGCGCGGCCAGTTGTCGCGCTCGTCCCTGGGCAGCGCGTTCCAGTCGGGGTGCAGCAGCGCCGTGCGCAGCGCGATCGGCCCCAGCGCCGACCCGCCGATGCCCAGCAGCACGATGTCGTCGAAGTTGCCGCGGGCCTGCGCCGCAAACGCGGTGCACTGCTGGTGCAGCGCGCTGTTGCCGGGCAGGTCCAGGAAGCCCAGCGCCCCGGTGGCGCGCAGCGCCTGCACGGCGGCGTGCGTGGCGGCGAAGCTCTCGCCGGCCGCGACCCACGCCTCCGCCGGGATTCCGCCCGCGACGGCGGGTGCGAGCATGTTCGTATAGTCGATCGTGATCGTCATGTCAGTCGATCCGCACGGTGAGGCCGTCGAAGGCGGGCGCGATGCCTCGGGGAAGCTCCGCCTCCAGGTCGGCGTGGAAGTTGTCGTGCGTGAGGTGGGTGAGGTACGTGCGCTCGGCGCCGATGGCACGCGCCACCTCCACCGCCTCGGGAATGCTCAGGTGCGTCGGATGCTCGGTCCGGAACAGCGCGTTGATCACCAGCACGCTGGCGCCGCGGAGCTGCGCCACGACGTCGTCTGGCACGGTCTTGGCGTCCGTCACGTAGGCCAGCGGGCCGATGCGGAACCCCAGCACGCTCACGCGCCCGTGGGGCACCGCCACGGGGTGCACGACGGCGTCGCCCACGGTGAAGGGCTCGCCGGGCCGGATCTCGGTCGCGCGGCCTTCCGGCTTGGACGTGCCGGGCAGCGGGCGGATGTCCTCGTCGAAGATGTAGCCGAACTTGGCGCGCAGGCCCTCGATCGTTGCGGCCGAGGCGTAGAACGGCAGCGGGCCGTCGCGGCGCACGGAGATCGCGCGGATGTCGTCGATGCCGTGCGTGTGGTCGGCGTGCTCGTGCGTGTACAGCACCGCGTCCACGCGGTCGATGCCCGCGGCGATGAGCTGCAGCCGCAGCTCCGGCGGCGTGTCGATCAGCAGGCGCGTGCCGAGGTTCGTTTCCACCACCGCGCCCACGCGCGATCGCTTGTCGCGCGGATCGGCCGACGCGCACACGGCGCAGTGGCAGCCGAGCTGCGGCACGCCAAAGCTCGTTCCCGTGCCCAGGAACGTGAGCTTCACACGGTCTCCACCTTCAGGGAATTCGTGGTGCCAGGCACGTCGAACGGCACGCCGGCGGTGACGACGACGCGGTCGCCCGCCGCCGCGAGGCCGCGGCGCCGCACGACGTCCAGCGCCACGCGGACCATGTCCTCGTAGGTGTCGCAGTGCGCGACGAGCTCGGGCACCACGCCCCACACCAGCGCGAGCTGGCGGTACGTGGCCGGGATGTCCGTGAGCACCAGGATCGGCACGTCGGGCCGCTGCGAGGCCACGATGCGCGCGCTGAACCCGCTCTTGGTGAACACGATGAGCACGGGCGCGTGCAGCATCCGCACCGCGGCGCTGCTGGCGGCGGCGATCGCGAACTCGGTGGACACCTTGCCGTCGGACTCGCGCCACTCGCTGGGGCGCGCGCCGAGCGGGTGGCGCTCGATCTCGCGGATGATGCGCGACATGGCCTCGACGGCGAGGCGCGGGTACATGCCCGCCGCCGTCTCCGCCGAGAGCATCACGGCATCGGTGCCGTCCAGGATCGCGTTGGCCACGTCGCTTGCCTCGGCGCGCGTCGGGCGCGGGTTGGCGATCATGGACTCGAGCATCTGCGTGGCCGTGATGACCGGGCGGCCGAGCTGGTTGGCCACAGCGATGATGCGCTTCTGCGCGTACGGCACTTCCTCGAAGGGCAGCTCCACGCCCAGGTCGCCGCGCGCCACCATCACGCCGTCGGCCGCGCGCACGATGCTCTCGATGTTCTCCAGCGCGACGTCCTTCTCGATCTTGGCGACGATGAGCAGTGACCTGGGGATCATGCCGCGGAGCTCGGCGATGTCCTCGGCGCGGCGCACGAAGCTCAGGGCCAGGTAGTCCAGTCCCTGCTCCACCGCGAACGCGATGTCCTGCCGGTCCTTGTCGGTGATGGACGGCGCCGACACGGCGATGCCGGGCAGGTTCATCCCCTTGTGGCTCTTGAGCAGGCCGCCGTGCAGGACGCGAGCCGACACGCGGCGTCCCTGCACGTCGAGCACGACCAGCTCGATGAGCCCGTCGTCCACCAGGATGCGGTCGCCGGCGTGCACGTCCTGCGCGAGCAGGTCGTACGTGACCGGGATCTCGCTGCCCTGCGCGTCCTCCTCGGGCACGAGCACGAGGTCGCTGCCGTCGGCGAGCGTGATGGCCTGCGGCAGGTCGCCGATGCGGATGCGCGGCCCCTGCAGGTCGCCGAGGATCGCCACCGGCCGTCCCGTCGCCTCGGCCACGCGGCGCACGAGCGCGATGGTGGACGCGTGCTGCGCGTGCGTGCCGTGCGAGAAGTTGATGCGGGCGACGCTCATGCCCGCTTCCATCAGCCCCTCCACGGCCTCGCGCGTGGCAGTGGAGGGACCGAGCGTGCAGACGATCTTGGTGCGGGCCGGCTGGGCAGGACGCGAACGCGCCGTGGCTACGGTGGTGTTCACCTTGCGGTCGTCCTCAGCGGGCAGCGAGCTGGTGGCCGAGCGCCGCCGACTTCCGCTCGAGGCCGGCGATCAGCGAGTCGTACGACTTCTCGAAGCTCGCGAGCCCCTCGGCGAGGAGCCTGGCGGTCACGTCGTCCATCGAGATCCCGAGGGCCTCGAGCGCGGCCAGCTCCTGCCGCGCCACGTCCACGCGGGCATCCACCGTGCGCTGCACGTTGCCGTGGTCGCGGAACGCCTCGACCGTGGCCGGCGGCATCGTGTTCACCGTGTGCGGCCCGATGAGCTCCTCGACGTAGAGCACGTCGCGGTACGCCGGGTTCTTGGTGCTCGTGCTCGCCCACAGGGGGCGCTGCAGCCGGCCGCCCTTCGCCTCGAGCGCCTTCCAGCGCGGCGACGCGAAGCGCTCGGCAAAGAGCGCGTAGGCCAGCTTCGCGTTGGCCACCGCAGCCTTGCCCTTGAGCGCGGCGATGCGCGCCGCGTTCGCGGGCTGCGCCTGCGCCAGCGCGTCGAGCCGCTTGTCCACCTCGGTGTCCACGCGGCTC
>DASZRI010000384.1:0-2818 GCA_035549215.1 Gemmatimonadaceae bacterium
GTGATCTCGCATGGCCCTGCCCGGATGCCCTCGACACCCCGTCCCGTCCCACTGCATTCAGCAATGGGCCGCTGTCGGGCGTAATTTGTGAGTCCGCAGCGCGCCGCCACGGAACCCCGGGTGCCCGCGCGACGTATCGCATGGTTGACCTCCAGGCCTGAACCACTCACCACATGCCCGCTCCACGCGCCCTGGTCGCCCTGACGCAGCCGTGGGCCGATTACTACGGCGGCTCCAAGACTGCGGCAACCGTCGTGATCTTCCTGCACATCGGCGCGCTGCTCGCCGCCGGCGGGCTCGCCCTCGCCATGGACCGCGGCACGCTGCGCGCGCTGCGTGCGGGACAGGCCGACCGCGCCCGGCACCTGGCGGACCTGAGCGCCGCGCATCCCGTGGTCGTCGGCGGCCTCGCACTCTCGGCGATCAGCGGACTGCTGCTCTTCTGCTCGGACGTCAAGACGTTCTACGGCTCGTGGATCTTCTGGACCAAGCTCGCCCTCATCTTCCTGCTGCTGGCCAACGGCTATGCCATGGTGCGCACCGAGCACAAGTTGCGCGCCGCGGCCGCCGACGAGGCGACGACGTGGAGCGCGCTGGCCCGCGGCGCACGCATCAGCATCGCCCTCTGGTGGTTGACGACGCTGGCCGGCGTCGCGCTCAGCAACATGGCCTGACGGCCCCTGGAGAATGAATGACTGACCGCATGCGCCGGGCCGACGACGGCCGCGATCCCTGCACCGGCTGCCCCGCCCTGGATGGCCGCCGCCAGTTCCTGCGGAACGCCGCCGTGCTCGCCGTCGGAGCGCTGGCCGCGCTCGGCGCCGCCCCGGACGAGGCGCGCGCCCTGCCGGTCCGCTTCATTTCCGCGCTCGGCGCGCACGCCACGCAGAAGTCGTACGCCATCCCGACGGCCGACAGCGTGAACATCGACAAGGACGCGGGCGTCATCATCGCCCGCTACCAGGCCCAGGTGTTCGCGTTCTCACTCTCCTGCCCGCACCAGAACACGGCCCTCCGCTGGAACGACGCCGAGCACGAGTTTCAGTGTCCCAAGCACCACTCGCGCTACACGCCCGATGGCCTGTTCATCGACGGCCGCGCCACGCGCAGCATGGACCGGTTTGCCGTCACCCGCTCGGGCGGAAACATCGTCGTGGACCTGGATACGCTGTACCAGGAAGACGACAACCCCGCGCAGTGGAAGGCCGCCGTCCTCCACGTGTGACCCGCGGCCCGGGATGCTAGCTTTCCGGCATGCTGCTTGGCATTGCCGGAATGGTGGGATCAGGAAAGACGACGCTCTCCCGTGCGCTGGCCGCCCGCTTCGGCCTCCAGCTCGCGCTGGAGAGCGTTGACGCAGACAACCCCTGGCTGGAGAAGTTCTACGGCGGGGCGGAGGGCATGCGCGCCTACGGCATGCACCTGCAGCTCCACTTCCTGGCCACGCGCTTCGCCAGCCTGCGCCGCATGCGCGGGCTCGGCGGAAGCTGGATCCTGGACCGCACCTGGTACGAGGACGCCGAGGTCTTTGCCCGCGGCCTGTTCGAGCAGGAGTACATGAGCGCCGACGACTGGCGCCTGTACCAGCAGCTCTACCGCGAGCTGCTTCACGCCCCCGCGGCTCGCCCACCCCGGCTCATGGTGTACCTGCACGGCCCGCTGGACACGATCCTGGAACGCATCGCCACGCGTGGCCGCCCCAAGGAGCGCGACACCGACGTCGAGTACTGGGCTGCCCTCCACGCCCGCTACGAGCGGTGGATCGCCGGGTTCCGACACTGCCCCGTGCTGCGCCTCGACATCCGCAACTACGACCTGGTTGCCGACCCCGACGCAATCGAGGACGTGGCCGCCCGCGTGCGGCAGGAGCTGGAAGGGGAGCTCCCCCAGACGGAGCTATGGCCGGCCACCCCGCGCCACGGAAAGGGCGGACTGCTGGCCGAAATCGCCAAACGGTGACATCATAGGCGCACCTCAGGTCCCACAGGCAGTTGGCAGTCCTCGTCCCCCCCACCCCGAGGAGCTCCCATGATCGCCTTTCCCCACCTGAATTACCTCGCCATCATCGTCGCCACCCTGGTCGGCTTCGCGCTCGGCGGACTCTGGTACTCCCCCGCGATGTTCGCCAGGCCGTGGGTCGCCGCCATCGGCAAGACCCGGGAAGAGCTCGGCTCTCCTGCCCGGGCGATGGGGATCGCGATCATCACGTCGTTCATCACCGCGCTGGCGCTCGCGCTCATGCTGAGCAAGGTGACGCCGGTGACATGGATGAGTGGCCTCAAGGTCGGCCTCCTGGCGGGCGTGGGCATCTACACCGTCACGGCATGGTCTGACAGCAAGTTCACGGGCGCCAACCCGACCGTCGTCTGGATCGGCGTCGGCTACCGCACCGTGATGATGGTGCTGATGTCGCTCATCCTGGCGGCCTGGCAGTAGTCGGCCGCCGGCACCCCGGGTGAACGCCCGCCCGCATGGCGGGTATTATCCTGTCCACACAGGATTCGTGAATGCCCGGAGTGCACCCCATGAGCCCAATCATTCATCGCGCCGTCAGGGCGGCGGCGCTTGGTGTTGCCGTCGCCGCCATCGCCGCCTGCTCGGACCGCCAGACCGCCGCCCGCGCCGATTCGGACCTCTCGCGCGACCTGGCCCTGGCTGGGCAGACGAACGCGCAGCCCGCCTTGCAGGACACGGCCGTCAGCACGCCTGCCGCGCCGGAGCGCGCGCAGACGCCGCCCGCACCGGTTCCCGAGCGCCGCGCCCCGCAACGGACGCCGGCACCGCAGCCGCACCGCGTGGCGTCGGCGCCCGTCCAGCA
>DASZRI010000385.1:0-1961 GCA_035549215.1 Gemmatimonadaceae bacterium
GTGCTGTCGCGGTGCTCGAGTGGCCGAGTCTGGCGCACGCCCGGTGAGGCCGGTGCGGGAGTGAGTGTCACGGTCCCCTGATGGACTGCGCCCCATCACCGACGAGGAAGCGCCGCATGGCCATGGGCCGCGAATCCCGCCGTGGCACGCGAAACCTCGAGCGAACCCCTGACAATGCGCGGTCAATCTGGGCGCAACATCCCGCACAACACGGACTTGCACGAACTCGCTGCGCCTCGGCGTCAGACCCCCCGTGTACCCTCCGATTCAAGGGAGCTGCACTCGCACCAACCGCACACCGGACCTGACGCCATGACCGCCTACGACGTGAACGCCACCCCGACATCCGACAACGCGAACTGGGCCGACCTGCCCGGCACCGCCCGCCTGCGCGAGTGGGCGCGGGACGTGTGGGAGGCGTGCGCGACGGCGACGCCCGACCCGCACGAGTGGGACCTGGTCGGCCGCGCGGTGATGGTGGTCGGGCCGGACCGCGACGCATGCGTCCGCGCGCTGCGCTGCGTGGCCGACGAGGCGGCGATGTCGTTCATGGAGCTGCTGCAGGACGGCGAGCTGGACCTGCCGCCGATGCCTGCGCTGCGGCGCGCGGCGCCGGCGCTCGTGTACCTCGAGCCCACGCCGTGGCTGGCGGACCCCGGCACCATCGAGGACGCCGAGCAGCGCGAGATGGCGTTGGACCTGCAGGCGCGGCTCGCGGCGTGGATGCAGGACTTCGATCCCGCGCACCCGATCGTCATTGCGACGGTGGGCTCCGAGGTGCCGGACATCGCCGAGTCGCTGCGCACCGTGGGGCTGTTCGACCGGTTCTTCCGGATTCCCGCGCCGTCCATGGAGGCGTACGGGCGCGAGTTCGTCGAGCGTGTCGGCCCGTCACTCTGTGCGCCGTCCATCGTCAACGCACTCGGCAAGGTCGGGCTGCTGTACAGCGGGCACTTCGAGACGGAGCGGCGCCGCGCGCTGGCACTGATGCGGCTGCGCCGGCTCGTGGAGCGCGAGCATCGTCCGCTGGAACTCGTGGACCTGGTGAACCTGACCCTGCAGGGATTCGCGGAAGAGGAGAGTCACGCGCCGACGTCAGGCGACGTGCGCCGGCAGGTGGCGTATCACGAGGCCGGGCACGCCGTGGTGGCGATGGTGGACTCGAAGGGCGAAAACATCCCCGAGTTCGTGACCGTCGTGCCGTGCGGCGCGTTCGACGGGCTGGTGGTGCCGTCGCTCGCCTACATGCTGAAGTACCGGAAGCGCGAGACGTACGTGCAGATGCGGCATGACGTGCGTGTGAGCCTGGCCGGCCGCGCGGCGGAGGAACTCGTGCTGGGAGCGGAGCATGTGTCCAATGGTGCCACACAGGACCTGCAGAACGCCGTGCTGCACGCCGGCGCCGCGTTCGCCTTTTGGGGATTCGCGCCGGACATGGACAAGCCTGGCCGGGCGGGGTCGAACCTGATGATCATCGGCATTGACGATGACGAGTTCAGCCCGTCGGAGCAGCAGCACCTGGAGTCGCAGGTGCGCGCCTTCCTGGCGTCGGAGTACGAGGTCGTGAAGGAGATCCTGGTGGCGAACCGCAGGATGCTGGACGCGATCGCGAAGCGGCTGCTCGAGGACGCCGTGCTGGACTACGATGCGCTGTGCGAGATCAGCCTGGCGCACGTACCCGTAATTCCGCCGTCACAGCGCACGCCGGGGCGGCCGCATGAGCGGTAAGGTGCGCATCGAGTACATGAACCAGTTCGGCGAGTGGCAGCGCTACACCACCGTCTCGGCCTTTCGCACGAACATTCGCGCGGCGCTGCAGCGCGCGATCAGGGTGCAGGCGTGCGCCGGGAAGGCGCGCGCGGTGGATGAGGAGACGGGGGCGGTGGTGGATATACAGGGGTGAGGCGACGGCGAGTGCATGGCAACGCCGATCAGCACTGGCCGCTCCGCGCTATGACACC
>DASZRI010000386.1:0-3216 GCA_035549215.1 Gemmatimonadaceae bacterium
GTTGTCCATCGCCTTGTCGCCGCGCGACCATCCGCCGCCGTGCACCATGATCAGCACCGGCGCGCGGTCCAGTCCGCGTTGCGCGTACACATCCAGCCGCTCGGCGGGATCCGCGCCGTAGCTCACGTCGCGCGCCATGGGTTGGACCGGGGAGCTGGCGAGCCGTCCGCCGCGCGCGCCGAGCAGGCGGGGACGCTGGGCCGAGAGCGGGTGGGCGCCTAGCGCCAGGGCGGTCGCCGCGGCCACGAACAGGGAGGGGATCAATCGGGTCGTCATTCCGGTAATAAGGATTCCCGCGCCGGGCCCGCGCAACTTTTGGCGCCCGACCTCCGTACTGGCTTCGGCCCCCGGGGCGGCGTATGTTGGTCAGTTGCCCCCGGGATCCATTCCCGGCCCGCCGCGACGGAATTCCAGAGGTCCTGATGTCCCTCGTCCGCCCTCGCTTCGTCACTCCCCTCGTCGCCCTCGCGACGTGGGTCGCACTCATCCCGGCCGCGCAGGCGCAGGCCACCGAGTCCGCCGCCCGCCGCCAGTCCGACATGGCCGCGATCGCGCGCGCGCACGCCGACAGCCTCGTGCACCCGTACACGCAGGCCGACATCGACTTCATGGCGGGGATGATCCATCACCACGCGCAGGCGATCGTGATGGCCAAGTGGGCGCCGACGCACGACGCGAGCCCCGCGGTGCGCACGCTGTGCGAACGGATCATCAACGCGCAGCGCGACGAGATCGGCACCATGCAGCAGTGGCTGGCCGACCGTCGCCAGCCCGTGCCGCCGGCCGACACCCTGTACCACGACATGGCCATGGGCGACATGCCCGGCATGGAGCACATGACGCTCATGCCCGGCATGCTCTCCCCGGAGCAGATGCGCCAGCTCCACGACGCGCGCGGCAAGGAGTTCGACCGGCTCTTCCTCACCTTCATGATCCAGCACCACCAGGGCGCGGTGAGCATGGTGAAGAAGCTGTTCGACAGCTACGGCGCGGGGCAGGACGAACTCGTGTTCAAGCTTGCCAGCGACATCAACGTCGACCAGACGACCGAGATCGCGCGCATGCAGCGCATGCTCTTCTCCGTGATCGTCAGCGCCGACTCGCTCTGATCCCTTCCCTCCCGTTCACCGCAGGCTGCAGGTCCACTCACCACCAGAGGAACACGTCATGGCATCCGCGTCCCCGTCGCGTCGCCTGATGGGCCGACCGACCCTTGCCCTTACCCTTCCGCTCGCGCTCGGCATGCTGCTCGGCGCGGCCGCCGTCACGCCGGCCGCCGCGCAGAACGCCGGCGCGAGCATGAGCATGTCGCAGGGCGAGCCGATGCCCGATCCGCGCGTCGGCCTCAAGGCCGGGCTGTACGACGCCGGCGAAGCGACGTGGAACCTGCGCGTGCTCTCGCAGACGCCGGCGCCGGGAAAGTTCAACGGCAGCACGAACTCCGACCTCGCGTTCTTCGGGCATTACGCCATCCAGGGCAACTACAACGGATACCAGGTCTGGGACATCTCGGACCCGGCGCACCCGACGCTGGCCGAGGGCTACTACTGCCCGGCGTCGCAGAGCGACGTGTCGGTGTACAAGAACCTGCTGTTCGTGTCCGGCGAAGGGCTGAGCGGCCGCATCGACTGCAGCGGCGAAGGCGTGAAGGACACGGTGAGCAAGGTGCGCCTGCGCGGCCTGCGCATTTTCGACATCAGCGACATCCACAACCCCAGGTACGTCGCCAACGTGCAGACGTGCCGCGGGTCGCACACGCACACGGTGCTCGTGGACCCCAAGGACCCGAACAACGCGTACGTGTACATCTCCGGTTCGGCCGGGGTGCGCTCCCCCAGCGAGCTGGCGGGCTGCTCCAAGGGCTCGCCGGACCAGGACCCGAACACCGCGCTCTTCCGCATCGAGGTGATCAAGGTGCCGGTGGCGCATCCGGAGAAGGCCGCGATCGTGAGCTCGCCGCGCATCTTCAACAACCTGGTCGCGCCGCCCCATCACGGGGCCGCGCCGGATGACAAGGCCGAGATCGAGGCGGCCAAGGCGCGCGGCGCGTTCGTCGTGAACATCCTGGGCAATGAGACCGCGCTGCCCGATGCGTTCGCCAGGAACCTGCTCGACAGCGTGGTGAAGGCGCGCGGCGGCACGGGCGCGGCTTCGGGCGCCGACAGCGCCGCACTTCGCCAAGCACTGCCGGCGATGATCGCGAAGATGATCGGCCAGCCGGCCGGCCAGAAGAGCGGCCCGGCCCCGGGCCCGACGCAGTGCCACGACATCACGGTGTATCCGGCCATCGGGCTCGCCGGCGGTGCCTGCGAGGGCTACGGCCTGCTGCTCGACATCCGCGACCCGGCACACCCGGTGCGCCTGTACGCCGCGTCCGACTCGAACTTCTCGTACTGGCACTCGGCCACGTTCAACAACGACGGCACGAAGGTGCTGTTCAGCGACGAGTGGGGTGGCGGCGGCCAGCCCAAGTGCCGTGCATCCGACCCGCGCGAGTGGGGCGCAGACGCGATCTTCAACATCCAGGACAAGAAGCTCGTCTTCCAGGGCTACTACAAGCTGCCCGCGCCGCAGACTGCGCAGGAGAACTGCGTGGCCCACAACGGCTCGCTGATCCCGGTGCCGGGCCGCGACGTGATGGTCCAGGCGTGGTACCAGGGCGGCATCTCGGTGTTCGACTGGACCGACGCGAAGAACCCGCACGAGATCGCGTACTTCGACCGCGGCCCGGTGGACTCGACGCGCATGGCGATGGGCGGCTCGTGGTCGGCGTACTGGTACAACGGCGTGATCGTGAGCTCCGAGATCGCGCGCGGCCTGGACGTGTTCGAGCTGACGCCGAGCCAGTACCTGACGCAGAACGAGCTGGATGCCGCCAGGTCGGCGCACCTGGACTACCTGAACGTGCAGGGCCAGCCGAAGTACACCTGGCCCACGACGTTCTCGCTGGTGCGCGCGTACGTGGACCAGCTCGAGCGGTCGGGCGGGCTGTCCTCGTCGCGGATCGCATCGGTGCGCGAGGCGCTGGACGGCGCGGAGAAGGAATCGGGCGCCAAGCGTCGCAGTGCGCTGAGCAAGCTCGGCAAGCAGCTCCACAGCGAGGCGAACGGCTCGAGCGACGCCGCCAAGGTGCACCTGCTCGCCGGCACGGTGGACAAGCTGGCGGCCACGAAGTAGGCCAGCCAGGCTGGCGGATGGACGGAGGCGCCGCGGGCT
>DASZRI010000387.1:0-2115 GCA_035549215.1 Gemmatimonadaceae bacterium
CGCAGGTGGACTCGCTGTGGACGTAGCCGTGCGTGGGCTGGCTCTGCTCGACGTGTGCCGAGTCACGGCCGCCGTTGTGCGCCTCGGTCAGGGGCGCGAGCGCCAACGCCGCCTGCAGCGCGAACACGAGCACCAGCGCCACGCGGTGAAGCGCGGAGCCGGGACGCCGGAGGCTGCGGAGCAGGCGGGGCATAATCTTCCTACTCTACGCGGTGGCCCCGGAAACCGCTAGGACCGGGCCGGCCGGCGCCTAGTGCCCCGCGGCGTAGCGCCGCAGGCGGGCCAGCATCTTCCGGTCGGTCTTTGTCGCGTCGTCCAGCTTGGGCGTCTCCAGCACCTTGGCCACCCCGCGGAAGCGGTCGTCCGTCATGATGCGACGGAACGGCTCCGCGCCGAGCGTGCCTTCGGCGATCAGCTCGTGCCGGTCGCGGCGCGAGCCGAACGGGGCCTTGGAGTCGTTGAGGTGCAGGACGCGCAGCCGCTTCATGCCCAGCGTGTCCGAGAATCGCCGCCATACGCCGTCGAAGTCGTGGACCAGGTCGTAGCCCGCCGAATAGATGTGGCAGGTGTCCACGCATACCCCCATGCGTCGGCGCTGTGCCGCGGGCACCAGCTCGAGCAGTGTCGCCAGCTCCTCGAAGGTGCTGCCGATCGCGGTGCCCGCGCCGGCGGTGGTCTCCATGCAGAGGATGGTCTTGCCGCCGACGCGCTCGAGCGCCTCGGTGATCGCGTCGGCGTTGCGCTGGATGCCGGCCGTGCGGTCATCCATGAAGTTGCCGGGGTGCGACACGAGGTACGTGATGCCAAGCGCCTTGCACCGCTCGAGCTCGGCGACAAACGACTCGATGGAGCGGCGTCGCAGCGCCTTGTCGGGGCTCGCCAGGTTGATGAGGTACGAGTCGTGGACGACGGTGGCGCGCACGGCGGTGTCGGCGAGCGCGCCGCGAAACGCGTCGCGCTCCGCCCGCTCGACGGCACGCTCGGCCCAGCGGTTGGCCATCTTGGTGAACATCTGCATGGCTGTCGCGCCGATTGCCTTGGCGCGTGGCGGCGCCTCCGGGGTGCCGCCGGAGATGGAGACGTGGGCGCCGAGCAGGTCGTCGTGCGCGGTCGTCACGCGTCGAATTCGGAGGAGCGGCCGCGGAGCGAGCGCCCGCAGCGCGGGCAGTGCAGCTCGCCCTCGGGTTCGTGGAGCGCGAAGTCGAAGCTGCGCCCGCAGGTGCAGGCGGGTTCCAGGGCCTCGTGGCCGCAGGACAGGCAGTAGCGGTCGTCCTCGTCGTAGGCGCGGAAGCGGGCGCAGACGGTGCAGCGCTTGGCGATCTTGGTCATCGGTTGCGGAGCCAGGTGGCGGGATCCACGGCGGGGCCGCCGTGCCGGATCTCGAAGTGGAGGTGGGGGGGGAAGTCGGGGTCCGACACGCCGACGGTGCCGATGACCTCGCCCTTCTGCACGGACTGCCCGCGCGCGACCTTGGCGGACGCGAGCGAGCCGTAGATGGAATAGTCACCGCCGCCGTGCTCGACGATGATCGTGAGGCCGTAGGTGCCGAGCTGCGAGACGCTCACCACCTTGCCCGAGGCGACGACGTGGACCGGCGTCCCCTGCGCGGCGGCGATGCCGACGCCGTTCCAGCGGATGGTCGTGTTGTTGGCGAGCACCTGCCGCCCGAACGGGTACAGGATGTCGCCCTGCACCGGCCAGTCGAGCTTGCCGTAGTCGCTCGTGTGGATGGAGCTGGTGGAGCGCGCGGCCGCCGGGCGCGACGCGTCCAGCCGCTTGCGCTCGGCCTCGAACGCGGCGATGGCGCTGGAGAGCTGCGTCTCGGTGCGGCGCAGCGCCGCGATGCGCGCTTCCGTCTGCTGCGCCTGCCGCTGCACGCGCGCGAGGTTCCGCGACTGCTGCTCCTCGAGCGTGCGCAGGCGCGATTCCTCGTCCGCCTTGTCGCTGCGGTTCTGCGCGACGGCGTTCTGGAGCACGACCAGCCGGTCGCGCTGGCGCTGCACCTCGGTGCGCAGCGCCTCCACGCGATTCACCAGCGCGCGGTCGCGCATGGCGAGCAGGTGCAGGTACTTGTACCGGGCGACGAGGTCGCCGAACGACTACACAAAAAACAAC
>DASZRI010000388.1:0-8523 GCA_035549215.1 Gemmatimonadaceae bacterium
CGCTCCGATGACGGCGGCGCGTCGTGGAAGAAGATGTCGTCCGATCCGGCGCTGTGGGGACGCGGCTGGTACTTCGAGCACATCGCCGTGGACCCGAAGGACGAGGACGTGGTGTACGTCCCCAACGTCGCGGTCTCGCGCACGATGGATGGCGGCAAGACGTGGGTGGCCCTGCGCGGCTCGCCGGGCGGCGATGACTACCACCAGGCGTGGGTCTCGCCGGACGATCCCAACACGGTGATCGTGGCCAGCGACCAGGGCGCGGTGATCTCGCGCAACGCCAAGGCCACCGATCCGCGCGACGTGACGTGGAGCTCGTGGCTCAACCAGCCGACGGCGCAGATCTACCACGTGTCCGTGGACTACCGCACGCCCTACTGGGTGACCGGCGCGCAGCAGGACAGCGGCGCGGTGGCGGTGCGCTCGCGCGGCACGTTCGGCGAGATCTCCATGCGCGACTGGGAGCCGATCGGTGCGGGCGGCGAGAGCGGGTACACGGCCGGCGATCCGCTGCACCCGGGCGTCGTGTATGGCGGCACCGGCGAGCGGTTCGACCTGGAGCAGAACCGGCCGATCCCCGGCACGTCCGCGCCCAAGGCGAGTGACGCGCTGCGCAGCGACTGGACGCAGCCCCTCGTCCTGTCGCAGGCCGACCCGCGCGGGCTCTACTACGGTGCGCAGTACGTGTTCAAGAGCACCGACGGCGCGAAGTCGTGGACGCAGATCAGCGGCGACCTCACGCGTCCCGACGCGGGCATCCCGTCCAGCCTGGACGCGGCCGCCGCGAACCAGGTGGACCGCAACGGCAAGCGCGGCGTCGTGTACACCATCGCGCCGTCGCCGCTGCTCGTGCCCATGGTCTGGGTGGGCACTGACGACGGCCTGATCCACGTCACGACCAGCGACGGCAAGCAGTGGAAGGACGTGACGCCGCCGGCGGTGACGCCGTGGAGCCGCGTGACGATGATCGAGGCGTCGCATTTCGACTTCAACACGGCGTACGCCAGCGTGGACCGGCACCAGCTCCAGGACTTCGAGCCGTACATCTACCGCACGCGCGACATGGGCCGCACGTGGGAGAAGATCACGCGCGGGCTGCCGGCGGGCGTCTACGTGCACACGGTCAGGGAGGATCCGATGCGCCAGGGGCTGCTGTTCGCGGGCACCGAGCGCGGCGCATTCGTCTCCTTCGATGATGGCGACAACTGGCAGTCGCTGCAGTGCAACCTGCCGGTGACGTCGGTGCGCGACTTCCAGGTGTACGAGAACGACCTGATCGTCGCGACGCACGGGCGCGGCTTCTGGGTGATGGACGACATCAGCCCGCTCCGCCAGTTCGACGCCGTGGGCAGCGCCGAGGCGTACCTGTTCAAGCCCTCCGACGCGACGTACTGGGCGCAGGGTGGCGATGACGGCACGCCGCTGCAGAAGGACGAGCCGCAGGCGCCGAACCCGCCGAACGGCGCGTTCCTCTACTACTACCTCCGCTCGTCCGCGTCGGGCCCGGTGACCATCGACATCATGGACAGCACGGGCAAGGTGGTCCACACCTTCACCAACCAGCCCGCGGCCGAAGCGCCGGCGCCGGGTGGACGTGGCGGCGGTGCGGGACGCGGCGGGCGCGGCGGGATCCCCAACGTGTCGCCGCTCTGGCAGCAGGCGCCGGAGCCGTTCGCCACGTCCGCCGGACTGCACCGCGTCGTGTGGGTGCCGATGGCGGGCGGTGGGCGGGGCCGCGGGTTCGGCCGGGGCGGCGGCGCACCGCTCACCGGCGCGTTCACGGCGAAGCTCACCGTGAACGGGCAGAGCTACACGCAGCCCTTCACGGTGCGGGCGGATCCCCGGCCGGAGCTGCAGTAGTCGCGCCGACCGCCGCGGGCGATTAGCCTCCACGGCATGGCGCACGCTCCCCACCCGGACGTCCTGCGGGTCACGAACCTCACCAAGTCATTTGGTGAGGTTCGTGCCGTGGATGGCGTCTCCTTCCGCGTCGGGCGCAACGAGATCGTCGGCCTGCTTGGCCCCAACGGCGCCGGCAAGACGACCACGATCAACATGGTGCTGGGCGTGCTGGCGCCGAGCACGGGCGCGATCGAGATCGAGGGCGTGGACCTGCTGGCGCACCGCTCCGTCGCGCTCGAGCGCACCAACTTCGCGGCGGTGTACTCGGCGCTGCCCGGCAACCTGACCGTGAGCGAGAACCTTCGCATCTTCGGCATGCTGTACGGCGTGCGTGACCTCGCGGCGCGCATCGAGGCGCTGATCACGCAGTACGACCTGCAACACCTGCGCGACACCAAGTGCGGGCTGCTGTCGTCGGGGGAGCAGACGCGCGTCGGCCTGGCCAAGGCGATGCTCAACCGTCCGCAACTGCTCCTGCTGGACGAGCCGACGGCGTCGCTGGACCCGTCGAGCGCGCGCGAGATCCGCGCCCGGCTGCGGGCCTCGGTGGCCGACGGGACCGGCGGCGTGCTCTGGACGTCGCACAACATGCACGAGGTGGCGGAGGTGTGCGACCGCGTGCTGTTCCTGTCGCGGGGGCGCATCCTGCTCGAGGGCAATCCGCGCACGCTGCCCGAGGAGCATGGCAAGGCGGACCTGGAGGAGCTGTTCATCACCGTGGCCCGCGAGCCCCTCACGCTCGCGCAGGGGTGACCGCGATGCGACGCGAGCGGGTGGCCGCCATCATCCTCCGGCAGTTCTACCTGATCCGCGGCAGCATGTCGCGCGTGCTGCCGCTGTTCGTGTGGGTCGTCATCGACGTTGTCCTGTGGGGCTTCATCACGCGCTACCTGGGCACGGTGAGCATGCCCGGCGTCAACTTTGTTGCATCGCTGCTCGGGGCCGTGCTGCTGTGGGACTTCCTGACGCGCGTGATGCAGGGCGTGACGATGGCGTTCTTCGAGGACGTCTGGTCGCGCAACTTCCTCAACCTCTTCTCGACGCCGATCCGGATCTCCGAATATCTCACGGGGCTCGTGCTGTCGAGCATCGCGACGAGCACGATCGGCCTCGCCACGATGGCGCTGGTCGCGTCGTTGGTGTTCCACCTGACCTTCGCGACGTACGGCTGGATGCTGGTCCCGTACCTCGGCGTGCTGTTCCTGTTCGGGATTGCGCTCGGCGTGTTCGGCGCGACGATCGTGCTGCGGCTCGGGCCGGCGGCGGAGTGGTTCGTGTGGCCGATCCCCGCGGTGGCGGCGCCGTTTGCGGGCGTCTTCTACCCCGTGGCCACCCTGCCGCGATGGATGCAGGGGATCTCGTACGCGCTGCCGCCGTCGCACGTGTTCGAGGGACTGCGCGCCATCGTCGCCGGGCGCGCCCCGTCGCCGGTAGGCCTGGCATGGGGTGCGGTGCTCGCTGCGGGCTACCTGCTGCTCGCGTGCTGGGGCTTTGCGCGCGTGTACCGCTACGGAGTGCGCACGGGGCTGATTGCGCGCTACAGCGCCGAGAGCGTGACGTAACGGCATCGTTGCGGCTGGGCTGCGTGGCAGCGGGGACTCTGGCGCGATTGCCCGCTGCGTGACATTGTTGTCAGGCTTTGCCTGTCCCCTCCCACCGCCAGCCAGCGGCCACTCATGGCCGCGCGCGTGATTCCCACCCGACGCGCCTCGACGCCGAGGTCCAGAATGCGCCTGTCCGCCGCAGTCCTCCCCGTGCTGCTCGTCACCGCAGGACCGTTGCGCACGTTCCGGGTCTCAGGCGCTCCGGGCCCTGCCGGCGCGAGCATTGCGTTCAATGACAACCGCTCGTCCGTCGGCACGATGCGGAACGGCGAGCTGCAGGTGCACCTCGAGGTGGATTCGGGCGACTGGCGCCCGTACGGCGCTGACGGGCCCGCGTTGCGCATGCTGGCGTTCCGCGAGGTCGGGAAGCCCCTGCAGGATCCGGGGCCGATGCTGCGCGTGGTGGCGGGGACGCGCGTGCACGCGTGGGTCACGAATCATGCTGCGAGCACGCTCGTGCTGCACGGATTCTCGCGTCACCACCAGCCGGTCATGGACACGCTGGTGGTCGCGCCCGGCGCGACGCGAGAGGTGACCTTCACGGCGGACGAGCAGGGGACGTTCTACTACTGGGGCTCCACCACGGGGGCCGACTTCGCGGACCGGCTGTACACCGACGACCAGCTGAATGGCGCGCTGATCGTGGATCCCGCTGACCCGGCAATGCGCAAGCCGGACCGCGTGTTCGTCATTTCCTGGTACCTGCCGGGCCGGAATGCGAACGGCGCCCCGGACTTCGACAACGGTTTCTTTGTGTTCAACGGGCGCCCATGGCCGAACACCGAGCGGCTCTCGTACCAGCAGGGTGATTCGATTCGCTGGCGGTTCATCAACGCGACTGCCGACGTGCACCCGCTGCACCTGCACGGCTTCTTCTTCCGCGTCAACGCGCGCGGCGATGAGGCACGCGACACTGTGTACTGGCAGGCGCAGCAGCGCATGGGCGTGACCGAGTTGATGGACGTCGGGACGACGATGGACGTCGCCTGGATGGCGGACCGGCCTGGCGCGTGGATCTTCCATTGCCACCTGAACTGGCACGTGGTGCCTAACCCGCGGGTCGGCGCCCAGGTGGAGACCGACTCGGTGCGCCTGCACGAAATGATGGCCGGGCCCCCGATGGCGACCATGGACGACCACATGAAGAAGGCCATGGGCGGCCTGATGCTCGCCCTGAACATCACGCCGCGGCCCGGCTGGCACGACTACGCCGGGCCGAGCCGGCACATGCACCTGTACATTGTGAGTGATTCGGCGCGGTCGGATACGCTGCGCCGGTTCGGCTACGAGCTTACCGAAGGCAACCAGCCGGCGCCGGCGACGCCGCGCATCCAGTGGCCGGGCCCCACGATCGTGCTCCATCGCGGCCAGCCGACGACGATCACCGTCGTCAACCGCTCGCCGGAACCGTCGCAGGTGCATTGGCACGGGCTGGAGATCGAGAGCTACTACGATGGCGTGGCCGGGCTGAGCTCAAACGGCTCGGCGATGGCGCCGATGATCATGCCCGGCGACTCGTTCCAGGTGCATGTGACGCCGCCGCGCGCGGGGAGCTTCATGTACCACACGCACGTCAACGACGTCCGGCAGCAGAGCCACGGGCTCTACGGCGCCATCGTGGTGCTCGACAGCGGCGAGACCTGGAATCCTGACCGGGACCGCATCGTCATGGTGAGCACGAACCAGCTGGACGAGTCGGTCCTGGACGGCGGAAGCGCCGACACCGTGGCGACGCTCATCGCGGGCGAGGGCTACCGGCTGCGCCTGATGAACATCTCGCTGGACGACCCGTTCGCGCAGATCTCACTGGAGCGTGGCAACACGAACACCAGCTGGCTGCCGCTGGCGAAGGACGGATATCCCCTCCCCGAGTGGCAGCGAATGTCCAGGACCGCACGCCAGCTCGTGAGCATCGGCGAGACCTACGACATGCAGGTGAAATTCTCCGGGCCGACCGACGCAATCCTTGTCGCGCGGGGATCGGACGGGCACGTCATCGGTCGGCAGCGGCTTCATGTTGTCGCCGCGCCGGCGGCCCACACCGGGAACCAGTAGGCGGTCCGCGGGCCGCCGCCGCATGGCGGGGGCCCGCGCGGTCAGGGCGTCGTCGACGTGGCCGGAGGCTGGCCGGCCACGCGGATCACCTGCACCGGGTACGCGAACCCGATCCCGAGCAGCTCGAACTGTTCCATCAGCGCCAGGTTGATGGCCTGCTGGATGTCCATGTACCGGTTGTAGGACGGGTCGAGCACGTAATACACGGCCTCATAATCAAGCGATGACGCGCCGAACGACGTGAAGTGTGCGCGGTCGAACCGCACGGGCGACTGCGCCTCAATGGCCCCGCGGATGATCCCGGGCACCTGCGCAACGAGCGTCCGCGGCGTCTCGTACTCGATGCCGAACCGGAAGACGACGCGGCGCTCCTGCATGCGCTTGTAGTTGCGGATGCGCGACTTGAGCAGGTCGCTGTTCGACAGGATCACCTGCTCGCCGGAGAGGGCGCGCACCCGCGTGGAGCGCAGGCCGACCTGCTCCACGTTGCCCTGGTAGTCCCCGAAGATGATGAAGTCGCCGATCTCGAACGGGCGATCGAGGAAGATGGACACGGCGGCGAACAGGTCGCCCAGCACGCTCTGCGCGGCCAGGGCGACGGCGATGCCGCCGACGCCCAGCGTGGCGATCAGGGTCGTGACGTGGATGCCGAAGTTGTCGAGCAGCAGCAGCGCGATGATCGCCCAGAGCGCGATCCGGCCGAGCATGCGCATCGCGGCCGTGGTGCTGCGCGAGTCGGGGCTCTCGGCTGCGTAGTGGCTGAGGCCGAAGCCGATCGTGCGGTTCCCCCACAGCCCGATCTGGATGATCACCGTCGCGTTCAGCAGCAGCCGCACGTAGCCGTGCGCGGCCGCAGGCATGGTGAGCGGCACCGTGGCCGACGCCAGCGCGACGCCTGCCAGGAACAGGCCGTGCGTGCTGCGCAGCAGGTCCACGATGAAGTCGTCCGCCTGGGTCGCCGTGCGCTCGGCCAGCGCGCCAAGCCGTGCGACCAGCACCTTGCGGATGATGAGGAGCACGGCCAGGGTGGCGGCGAACGTGATCACCGCGGTGATCCACGCCGTGGACGTGTTGCCGAGTACCGTGCGGACGATGAGCTGATCCGGGATCATCAGGATGCAGGGGCTGAGTGAAATGCCCATGGCCGGCGCGACGCGACGCGCACCAGCCGTGCCTGTCCTAATGTATCGCGAAGGCAGGCGTCGTGCGCCCGGCTGTCACTCGTCGTCGTGCAGGACGCGCTCGGCGGGCGTGTCGAGGTCGTCGAACTGCCCGCGGCGCGTGGCCCAGACAAAGGCCCAGACGGCCGCGGCCACGACCAGGAGCGCGAGCGGGACGACCAGGTACACGACGCTCATGCGGCACCCTCACTCGCACGGAATGTGCGGCTGCGCCACGAGACCAGCACCACGGTGAGTGAACTGAGGGGCATGAGCAGGGCGGCGACGAGCGGGGTGAGCCGGCCGGTCATGGCCAGCGATGCACCGACCACGTTGTATACGACGGAGAACGCGATGTTGCGGTGGATGACGCGCATGGTGCGGCGCGCGCCGTCCACGAGTTGCACGAGCGGGCGAAGGCCGGGCGTCGTGAGGTACACGTCCGCCGTGGCCAGGCACGCCTCGGCGCCGCCGTGCACACCGACGCCCACCGAGGCCGCCGCGATCGCTGCGGCGTCGTTCACGCCGTCGCCCACCATGACGACCGGGCGAGCGGTGACCGCACGGAGCCGTTCCACCGTCAGGAGCTTCGCTTCGGGCGACGCATTCCCGGTGGCGCGCCCGGCGTCGAGTCCGACCGCCCGCGCCACTGACGCCACCACCCCGGGCGCGTCGCCGGACAGCAGGCTCACGTCCCAGCCGCGCGCGACGAGCGCCCCGACCGCGTCCGCGGAATCCGCACGCACCGGGTCGCCGAAGCCGGCGATCCCGACCAGGACGCCGTCCACCGCCACGTGCACCGGCGTGAGTGCGTCGTCGGTGCGCGCCGTGTCCAGCGACTCGGCCACCGACGTCACCTCCGCGCCCACGAAGGCGGGCGAGCCCACGGCGACGCGTCGCCCGTCCACTGTACCGCGGATGCCGCCGCCGGCGACGTGCTGCGCATCCACGGCGTTGGGCACCACCATCTCAGGCCATGCGTCACGGAACCCGCTCGCAAGCGGATGCGTGGAGTGCTTCTCCAGCGCCAGCACGAACGGCCTTGCCCAGTCAGGGCCCTGCCATGCAATGAGCCTGGTCCGTGCCTCCGTGACCGTGCCCGTCTTGTCGAGCACCAGCCGCCCGGGATGCGAGAGCAGTTCCAGCGCATCGCCGCCCTTCACGAAGATGCCCTGCTGTGCGGCGCGGCCGAGCGCCATGGACACGGCGAGCGGCGTAGAGAGCGCGAGGGCGCACGGACAGGTGACGATCAGCAGCGCAATGGCATTGTCCACCGCGCGCGCGGGATCCACGACGCGCCATGCGAGCCAGGTGCCGGCCGCGAGCACGAGGACCGCGGCCACGAAGTACACGGCGATGCGGTTGGCCGTCTCGACCACGGGTGCCCGGCGCCGCGCGCTCTCGTCCACCTGTCGCAGGAGGCGCGCCACGCGGCGCGATTCTCCCGCCTGTTCCACGCGCACCCGCAGCGGCGACGACAGGTTCACGGTTCCGGCGAACACCGTATCACCCTCCGCGACCGTGACGGGCTGCGATTCGCCGGTGAGCAGCGAGAGGTCGAGCTGCGACCGTCCCTGGGCCACGGCGCCGTCCGCGGCCAGCGTCTCGCCCGCGTGGACCTCGAGCGTCATGCCGGGCAGCACCGCCTCGGAGGGCACCTGCTGCACCGTCCCGTTGTCCGTGACCACTCGCGCGCTGAACGGCGTGAGTGAGTACAGCAGCTCCGCGCCGTCTGCCGCGGCGCGCTGGCCCCGCTGCTGCACATAGCGCCCCACCAGCAGTGCGAAGATGAGCGTGGCCAG
>DASZRI010000389.1:0-7603 GCA_035549215.1 Gemmatimonadaceae bacterium
GGCACGACCGGCGCCGCGGGCACGACCGGCGCCGCGGGCAGCGGCCCGTGCTCGGACGGCACCTGCGCCGGCACGTGCACCGGGACCAGCTGCAACGCCGCGTGGGTCTGCGACACGACGGCCGTCCTGTGCACCGCCGACATCGCCGCGTACTGCGGCTGCGACGGCAAGACGTTCATGGCCAGCAGCTCCTGCCCGAACAAGGCCTGGGCCTTCCGCGGCGAGTGCTCGGAGGGGACCTCGTGCGACCCGAAGAAGATCCTGTGCAAGATCGCGGCGCCGAAGTGCCCGAGCGGCCAGGTCCCGTCCGTCTCCGGCTCGTGCTACGGGCCGTGCGTGCCCATCGAGATGTGCACCTGCGCCGCCGCGGCAGACTGCCCCGACTCGAACCAGTACACGTGCCACGTCTCGGCCAAGCGCTGCGGCCCCTTCGTGAACTGAGCCGCGCCGTGAAGTGAGCCGCCGCATGGGCGCGCGTCCACCTTGAACGGGGCCCTCGGGGATCCACGATATTCAGATGGACTTGCTGGTGCCCCCCGGCAATGCAGACCACGCCGTCGCGAACGATGGTGAGGCCTTCATCTGGCGGCCCAGCGAGCACGTCGTCATTCAACAGGCCGCAGGCGTGCTGTCGCTGGCGCTCGCGGAGCTGTTCGGCGATTTCTACAGACCGATCCTCGTTCCCGGAACGCGCATCGAGATCTTCGACGACTTCGAGCGCCTGAGGCTCTACACGAAGGACGCGCGCGAATACCTCACGAACCTCACGCTCGAGCGGCTGTCGACGATCGAGACGATCCATTTCCTGCTCACGTCGAAGCTCCTGGCGCTGGGCGTCTCCGCCTTCAAGCATCAAATCGGGGACGAGCGCGTGACGATCTACGCCGAGCGCGCCTCGTTCCTGCGCTCCTACGAGCGCGCCGTCGCGCGCTGAGGGCCTCGTCTAGAAGCGGGTCAGCCGCCAGCCTCCGGCGTCGCGGGCCCGCTCGACACGCAGGACATGGGTGCGCTCGCGGGCGTTCAGGCCGAGGCGCGCCTGCACGAGCCGCGCGTCGGGGTCCCGGCCGTCGACGCGTGCGTCCAGCGTCCCACCGAACTTCATCTGGTGGGACGCGTACTCGTCCAGGAAGGCCTGGCAACCCTCGGGCCGCGCCAGCGAGCGGCCCAGGTCGCCGGCCACGAGCTTCTTGGCCTCCTCGCAATCGTGCCGCTCCACGGCTGCGAAGAACCGGGCCACGGTGGCGCTGGGATCCTCCGGAGCCCGGGTGGCGCGCCACGACAGCAGCGCGCCAACCAGGACGAAGGCCCCCAGCGCCATTCGCCTCACGGGCACGTCCTCCCGCAGAACTGCGTGACCTCACCCTTGCAGATGCTGTCCCACGAGTTGTTGCAGCACCAAGAATCCTGCGCGCAGACGGTGGCCACGCACGTGTCGTCGCAGGACGGCGCCACCAAGTTCGGGCCCGTCGTGCAGACGTCGTGCGCGCACATCTTGACCTTCATGGCCTGGATGCTCTTGCCCGCCGAGCCGGTCGTCGCGTTGGTGCTGACGTACCCCAGCCAGCCCGTCGAATCGATGTGGACCTGGTAGCGCAGAATGGCAGACGAGTTGGGGCTGTAGATCCTCAGCGTCTCGAGGCGGCGGCTCTGGCCCGTGGTCCCGACCATCTGCCCGTCGCAGCCGGTCATCGACGCGGCGATGCCCGCCATCGTGCCCGTGTAGCAGACGCTGATGCCGGGGACCTGCGACCAGATGCGGATGGCCTGTCCCATCTTCGAGAGCCCCGTCGAGCCCGCCATCGAGTCGTCACAGAAGACCTGCGTCCAACCGAAGTCAGCGATATGGATCTGATAGCAGATCCCGTGTGCGCCCAACTTCCGCTCGGCGCCGTTGTTCGGGAAGTTGGTGTTCTGCCACGTGACGGCGTCGGGAGGATCGCTCGCCGTGCCGGCGCAGTTGACGTGCGCGGCCGCCGCGTCGGCGGCCGCCGGGATCAGCTCGTCGGTGCACCACGTGCCGCCGCCGGGGTGATTCCCGCTGGTGCACTGATCGTGAGCCAGGCAGGCCGAAGTCAGGTACTGGTCGCCGGCCTGGCAGTCACCGCCGCACTGGCCCAGACAGTTGCCCGACAAGTACTGGCCCCCCTTATGAGGGTACGTTGCGTTGTGCCACCACGGCTCGTCAGCGAAGTACTCGCGCGTCGCCGTGCCACCGCTCTGGAACCACCGCTCGCCGACTGACAGGAAACCCCAATTGCCCGGGCCCCAGTCCCCGTTGTGGTCGCAGTCGTGCGTGGCGGGGGTCCACTTCAAGTAGTTGCCGCAGATGTAGGTCTGCAGGTGATCGTTGTTGCCAGTGATCTCCCCCTGCAGCGGAAGCGTCGAGGTCGCGTACATCTGGAACACGCCGGCCATGCTCTGTGTCTGGCGCGCGATGAACGTACCGCCGCCGTGGTCGAAGTTGTACTGCGAGAGCCCGAGCTTGAACGCCCGCAGCGCCGCGACGTCCGTCGCGTCGAGCTGCGTGTCCTGCCCGTTGCCCGCCGCGAACCCATCGAGCGTGTGAAAGCGCCCCTCGGCGTCTCCCATCGCCGTCAGCACGGCGCCGTTGAGGCGCAGCGTGATGTCGTATTTCGCGCCGCCCAGCGCCCGTCCTTCGAACGACACCGTCGACACGCCGTCGTTCGCCGTGCCCGAGATGATCTGCTCGTCGTCCTGAGCGATGGTCAGCTTGGCGGGGGCAGGCGCCGCCGAGCTCGTCGCGCCAGGCTCGGCCGTTCCCTGCTCGGGAGCGCCGGACGTCCCCTGCCCGGGGGCGCCCGCCGTCCCGTCACAGCCTCCCATCAGCCCGGCGAAGCCCAGCGCCAGCGCCGCGGCCCAGTTCCACGAACTCACTCCCCTGACGTTCAACATGGTGTCCTTTCGGGTGTCCTTTTCTTGGTTCCGTTCCGAGCTCGACGTCGCCCGCACACGATGAATGCGAGGGCCACGAGCAATCCAAAGAGATCGAAGCGCGCCGTCGGCGCGAACGCGCAGCCCGACGGAGGCGCCACAGTCGGCGAACCGTCGGTCTCCCCGATGCCATCCGACGGCCCGATGGCTCCGCCATCCGAAGGCCCGATGGCCGGCGTGCAGGGCGAGTAGCAACGGCACGCGCCGGCGTCGGTTCCGAACGCGAGGCGCACGCACGTCTCCGAGGGACAGGCCTTGTCGTAGAGGCACCCGTCTCCGAACGATCCGGGCGGCAGCCCTCCGACGCCGCAGTACCCGCCGCTCGCCGACGGGATGCAAGCGAGGCCCGCGGGACAGTCGACCGCCGTCGAGCACGGCATCGAGCAGAGCTGCGCCGGATCGGACGGCCGCTCCGGAGACGTGCGCCCCGCGCGCACGAACGGCGCGATGAAGTCGCCGACGTACGCGTCGACGCGCGCGTTCGTCGCGCTGTCCTGGCAGCTCGAGTCGCCCGTATTCGTGACGCCCACCAGGATCGGGCCCGCCGGGTCGTCGACGAACAGCCCGCCCCCGCTGTCGCCGTCGCAGGACAGGCCGGGGCCGGGCCTCACGGAGAACGAGGCGTCGGAGATCGCGGAGATCTGGGACGTGCCCTGGCGGCGCTGGCCGCTGGACGCGGGATCGAGGGCCGCCGTCTGACCGAATCCGACCACCGTGACCGGATCGTCGACGCGAGCCGGCAGGATCCCGGCCTCGGGCAGGCGCGCGGGCGTCACGGTCACAGGGGCTGCGAGGCGCAGCAACGCCACGTCAGCCGTGTGCGTGGCGTCGTCGAAGTCGGGGTGCACCAGCACCTGGGTCACGTAGGCCGACACGCCGGCGCGCCGCGTGTCCGCGGCGAACATGACCTCGTAGACCTGCCATGCGGGCTCTCCCTTGAAGCAGTGACCCGCCGTCAGCACGACGTCGGGTGCGATCAGCGTGCCGCTGCAGAAGGAGGACAGCGCCTCGGAGCAGCCCTGGCGGCGCACGCCGATCGCCCCCACCGCCGCGTGGTCGGTGTCGGGGCTCCCCGCCACGATCGCGCCCCTCGCGGCCGGGGTCGGGTCGCCGCCGGCCTGAGGGCCCGCCGCCGGCACGCAGCCCAGCAGGGTCGCGGTCACCGCCGCGACGCCACGTCGAAGGTCCGCATTCATGGCGTCGCGGGGGCGTCGCCTTCCTTCTCGATCTTGGCGAGATGCACGCGCAGCCGTTCCACCCGGAAGCGCAGCTCGGCGGCGCGCGTATGGTCTCCCGCCGCCTCCAGCGCCTCGGCCCTGGACTCCAGCGTGGGGAGCTGCTCCTGGCTCAGCGCGACGATGCGTCCGCGCTGCCGGGCCTGGTACTCCGGGTCGACGTGGTTGTCCTGCTCGGGGAGCGGGGCATATGACCGGTCGCCGGTCACACCCGCCGATTGAGAGGGCGGCGTCGGGACGGGCGTTCGCGCGGCCTTGGGTTCGGCCGGCTCCGCCGCGGCTCGCGCGGTCACTGTGGCCGGCGCCTCCTCGACCTGGGCGGGCGCAACGTCGGTCTCCTGGTTGGGGAGCGCGGTCGCGACGGCCTTCAGACGGAGGGCGCGCCATCCGACGAACGACAAGACAGCGAGCGCGGCCATCAGGGTCACGCGGCTCGACCAAGTGCGTCTCGCTTCCGGCTTCGTCCGAAGGGTCGTCATCGACTTTCCGAGTCGAGCGCCCAGCAAACAGCGGGCCAGATGGCAGGGCACGAAGCGGCGCAGAGTGCAGGCACCCGGATTGAGCACGTGCTCAATTCAGGCGCGTTCCTGGGCTCGAATTGGGCACGCGCCGTGCCCAATTCGGGCACGCAGGCGCCGGCCCGCGTGGTAGGTTGGCCGGCCTGCTGTCAGCAGTCGCCGAACCACTCTTGACGCGGTCGGCGCGCCCCGGATGTAATCGGCAACGGAGTCGTTGGTGAGTGGACAGTCGTGAGCGAACGCGGTAGTTCCCCAAACCTCCCTACGACCTTGCTCGGCGCCGGCACACAGGGCGCCCGGCGGATGCTCTGGCTTTCGGTCAGCGAGGATGGTCGGGCCTGGTCGGTGCCGCTTCCTTCTTCCGGCCGCATCTCGATCGGGCGTGCCTCCGAAAACGACGTCGTGCTGAAGGGACCGCTGGTGTCGCGGGTCCACGCGGTCGTCCACGTGGGCGCCGCGATCGAGGTCGAAGACACGGGCAGCGCCAACGGCACCAGCGTGCGCCAAGAGGGGCTGCGGGCCGGGCAGCGCGTCGAGGTTCAATGCGGCGACTCGATCCTCATCGGCTCGGCCGCGCTGGTGATTCACGGCCGCGGGCTGTCGGCGGGGCGAATCGACAAGCAGGTCTCGGGAGAGGCCCTCACGCAGAAGCTGGCGGCCTTCGGGCAGTCCGGCGGCGGCGTGACCGTCGCACGGCTGCGGCTGTCCAGCGAGCTTCACGCCCAGTGGGTGACGGCGCTGGTGTGCGAGGCCCTGCCCGAGGCTTCGGCCGTCGCGTGGCTGGGGCGCGGGCTTTGTGGGATCGTCGTGGCGGCGTCCGCTGCGGAGCACGGCGCGGCCGCGCTGCGCGCGCTGACCGAGAAGCTGGTGGCCTGGGGCGTGCGCGCGTCCGTGGACGAGCGGCACGTGGCGTGGCCCGCCGAGCGCGAGCGCCTGAACGCCGCGCTGGCGCTGCTGGGCCCGGACGCGCGCGCCGCCGAGCGCGAGCGCGCGGGCTCGATCGTGCGGGACCCAGCCATGCAGAAGCTCTTCGCGATGATCGAGCGCGTAGCCGTGGGCACGATCTCGGTGCTGGTGCTGGGTGAGACGGGCGTGGGCAAGGAGGTGGTCGCGCGGGCCGTCCACGCCGCATCGCCGCGGCACGACCAGCCGTTCGTGGGCATCAACTGCGCGGCGATGTCGGAGACCCTGATCGAGAGTGAGCTCTTCGGACACGAGGCGGGAGCGTTCACAGGCGCGCGCGCCGCGAAGCTGGGCCTCATCGAGAGCGCCCACCGCGGAACGCTGCTGCTGGACGAGGTGGGTGAGCTGCCGCTTTCCACGCAGGTGAAGCTGCTGCGCGTGCTGGAGACCAGGGAAGTGCTGCGCATCGGCGGGGTCACGCCCCGCCCCGTCGACCTGCGCGTCGTCGCCGCGACAAACCGCAATCTCGCGGCCGCTGTGGCGCGCGGGACCTTCCGCGAGGACCTGCTGTTCCGGCTGAACGGCGTCACGCTGTCGGTGCCGCCGCTGCGGGAGCGCAAGGCGGAGATCGAGCCGCTGGCGCGCCAATTCGTCGCCGCGATGTCCGCCCAGTTGGGGCGCCCCGCGCCGCGCCTGCACGAGGCGACGTTGGAGCTGCTGCTGCAGCATTCGTGGCCAGGCAACGTGCGGGAGCTCCGCAACGTGCTCGAGCGCGCCGTGCTGCTGTGCGCCGACGACGCCATCCTGCCCGAGGATCTGCCCGCCGAGCTTCAGCGCGCCGACGGCGAGACGCCCATCTTCGCCGCACGCGACGGGGCGCAGGCCGGCGCGCCGGAGTCGACGGCCGAGCCGGCGGTGCCGGGCGAGCGCGAGCGGATCGTCGCCGCGCTGGACGCCTGCGCCGGCAACCAGACGCGCGCTTCGGAGATGCTGAAGATGCCCAGGCGCACGCTGGTCAAGCGACTCCGGCAGTACGACATCCCCAGGCCGCGCACGCGGACCGAGGAGCCGGATTGAGGTGGTTTCTGCGTCGAGCAACGAAGAGCTAGGTCGCGTCGTCGCGGGACGCTTCGCGCTCCAGCGCCAGCTGGGCGCGGGCGCGATGGGCACGGTGTTCGAGGCCACGCCCGTGGGTGGCGGCGGCCCCGTGGCCGTCAAGCTGCTGCACCGGCACCTGCTCGCCCACCCTCAGGCGCTCAAGCGGTTCCGGCGCGAGGCGCGTGCGGCGGCGAGCCTCGCGCATCCAAACTGCGTCGTCGTGCTGGAGGCCGACACGGACGCGAGCACGGGCGATCCATACCTGGTCATGGAGCTGCTGCGCGGCCGCACGCTGGCCGACGAGCTGCGCGAGGTGTTCCCCGTCCCGCTGCCCCGCGCCCAGTGGATCACGCTGCAGATCCTGGCGGCGATCGAGGCCGCGCACCGGCAAGGCATCGTCCACCGCGACCTCAAGCCGGCAAACGTCATGCTCGTCCCCCAGGCCCTCGGCGGCGATCTGGTCAAGGTCTGTGACTTTGGCATCGCCAAGCTCATGGACCCCGAGGGTGGCGCGCACCCGCTGGGGGAAGGATCGTCTTCGGGGACGGCTCAGGTGCTGGTGGGAACGCCCGAGTACATGTCGCCCGAGCAGGCGCGCGGCGACGAGCTGGATGGGCGCTCGGACGTCTACGCCGCAGGCGTGATCCTGTACCAGATGCTGAGCGGCGACGTCCCGTTCCGGGCCGGCTCTGCCGTGGGCACGCTGGCTCGCAAGCTGGCCGAGCCGCCGCCCGCGCCGAGCGAGAAGTTCCCGGGGCTGCGTCTGCCGGCGCCTCTCGAGGCTCTGATCGTGCGAGCGCTGCAGCGGAACCGCGAGGACCGGCCGCCGTCGGCGGCGGCGTTTGCGCGCGAACTGGAGGCGATGACGTTCACGGACGCCGAGATCCGCGCGGCCTC
>DASZRI010000390.1:0-5863 GCA_035549215.1 Gemmatimonadaceae bacterium
GCGGGACCGGGCGCTGGTGGAGTTCGTGAAGCGCGTATCCGAGATCAGTCGTGGCAAGGCCTACTTCACCACGACGATGACGCTCGGGCAGTTCATCCTCATGGACTTCCTGAAGCGGAAGACGCGGAAGGTGTCGTAGCCGGGAGCTCCGGCGACGGCGTGGCGACGAGCAGGGCCGTCACCGCGAGCACGACGCACGCGACGAGCAACTCGGCGCGCATGGAGCGTGCGATGCCGCGCGTACCCTGCTCAGTGCCCAGGCGCGGCGTGGCTACGCGCCAGTTGTGCCCGCCGAGCACCAGCACGACGAGCACCACCGCGATCTTCACCAGCAGGACCTGGCCGTAGCCGGTGGTCCACAGGCCGCTGATCGCGCCCAGGCGCTGGTACAGCGAGCCGACACCGGTGAAGAGCACGAGCGCGACCGAGGCCAGCGCCACCGGATGATAAGCGCGCACGAGCGCGGCCGCGTGCGCATCGCGCGACGGACTGGCGTCGCGAAGCATGCGTGCGACCGCGATCGCGACGAGCAGCAGCGTTCCCACCCAGCTCGCCGCCGCCGCGACGTGGACGATGTCGAGGCCGACAGCCAGCGCACGGTTCGCGGACGCCGCGGCATGTCCCGTGAGCGACGGATAGACGGCGAGCAGGACGGCGCCGATCGCGGCAAGGACCCAGCCGGGGGGGCGCGCGCCAAGCAGGATGATGCCGAGGACGGCTACGACCGCCCCGGCCAGGCCGACGTGCCAGCCAAGCCCCCACGAGGTGCGCAGCACGACCGGGAACGCAACGTGCAGCGCGCTGGCCTCGAGCACGAGCCGGCAGAGCAGGAACACGATGAACGCAGCGAGCGTGATGCGCGCGGTGCCCAGCGCCAGCGCTTCGAGCCCTTCGGTGGCGACGCCCTCCCGGCGCGCGCGCGGCAGCACGGCAACGCGGAAGACAACGGCGCCGAGGAACCCGAGCAGGGCGATGAACTCCAGCCACCGTGACACGACGGATGGAACCGACGGCGAACCGGCGGTTCCCGTTTCCGTTGCGGCCCGTGACGGCGATCCCGCCTGCGGCTGCACGGCAGCGTGGGTCGTGTCGGCGTGCATGGCGCCGGCCGCGGGCGCGGCCGGTGCAGCCGGAGCCGCGATCGCAAACCAGAACGCCCCCGACGATGGATGACCGTCGGCGGCCGCGGTGCGCCAGCGCACGGCGTAGCGGCCGGGCGCGAGCCTGCCGCCCACGTCGCCGATGACGGCGTTCTTCGCAGCCGGGTCGAGACGCAGGTTGAGCAGCGGATGTTCCACGCTGTCTGCGCCGACGATGGCGACGCGCGTCACCGCGAGCTGCGGGGCCTCGGAGAACCAGAGCTCGACCGTCCCCGGCGATGCGGCGAGCGACGCGCCATTCGCGGGGCTGCTCTTTTCCAGGTGCGCGTGGGCATCCAGGCGGACGGGCCAGGCGAGCACGAACGCCAGCACACTGAGCGCGGCGAGGAAGCGGCGAGTCATGGATTCAGGTCGGGGGGCACGGGAGTCCGGCGACTGCTCAAGATGGCGCCATGTCGATCGCGGGCGCAAACCCCCGGCTGGCGGTCGTCCTGTACGGCCAGCGCGCCCCGATTAGCTTCCGTGCCGACATGCCTCGTCGCACCTCCAGACCGGCCCCGCCTCGGGTGGATGCCACGGTCGCGCGCGAGTTCTCGCGGCGGCTGCGGGCGTGGTTCCGCCGTCACCAGCGCAACCTCCCGTGGCGGCACACGCGCGATCCCTATCACATCCTGGTCTCGGAGCTGATGCTGCAGCAGACGCAGGTGTCGCGCGTCCTGGAGTACTATCCACGATTCCTCGAGCGGTTCCCATCGCTGCACCACCTGGCGCAGGCCCGCCCCGCGCATGTGCAGGAGGCATGGCAGGGGCTTGGGTACTACGCCCGCGCACGCAACCTGCACAAGCTCGCGCAGCACGTCACGCGAGACGCCGCCGACGCGCGCCTGCCCGAGCACCCACACGAGCTTCGCGCGCTGCCGGGGATCGGCGCGTACACGGCTGGCGCCGTGGCGAGCTTTGCCTACGAGAAGCGGGCGGCGCTGGTGGACACGAACGTCGCCAGGGTGCTCTCACGCGCCTTCGCCCCTCGGCTGGACCCGAAGCGCCCCCGCGACCTCGCGCGCATCTGGACGATCGCCGAGCGTGTGCTGCCGGCGACCGGCAAGGCGACATGGGTGCACAACCAGGCCGTGATGGAGCTCGGCGCGCTCGTGTGCACGGCGCGCGTGATGCGATGCGACCAGTGTCCGGTGCGCGCCTGCTGTCGCACCGGGTCGCGCGGGGCGGCAGCGTCGCGGAAACCGAAGGCCGCGTCGCCGCGAAAGCGAAGCGCCTCAGTGCACCAGCAGCGTGCCGCGAAGCCGGATGTCGCGTGACGACGCGCCAACCATGATATCGTAGCGACCGGGCTCCACGATCCAGGTGCCATCACGGCCGTAGAGCTGCAACTGCTCGCGCGACACCGGGAACGAGACTGCGCGTGATTCCCCCGGCCGCAGGTGGACGCGCTGGAAGCCACCGAGCTGGATCACCGGCCGCGCCACCGATGCGAACGCCTGGTGCAGGTAGAGCTGCACCACCTCGTCGCCTTCGCGCGAGCCGACGTTCGTCACGACGCAGCGCACGGTCGCCGCTCCCGTGGCATCCACGTCACCCGGGTCGATGCGCAGGCTGTCGTAGCGGAACCGCGTGTAACTGAGCCCGAACCCGAATGGAAAGAGCGGCTGGCCGGTGAGGTCCACATAGTCATCGCCGCGGCCGGTCGGCTGGTGATCGTACACCAGCGGAAGCTGCCCTTCGGCCATCGGGAAGGTGATCGGCAGCCGGCCCGCCGGATCCACGTCGCCGAACAGCACGTCCGCGATGGCAGCGCCTCCCTGCTCGCCCGGGTACCATGCGTCCACCACGGCGCGCACCCGGTCGAGCCACGGCGACATGGTGATCGCGCTGCCGCCGACCAGCACGACCACCACCGGCGTTCCCGTTGCGGCCACGGCGCGGATCAGCGCCTCCTGCTGCCCCGGCAGGGCCAGGCGCGCGCGGTCGCGGAACTCGCCTTCCTCGATGCCGGCCACCACGACCGCAGCCTGGCTCTCGCGGGCGATGGCTACGGCGCTGTCTACCTGCGCGTGCCAGTCGCTCGCCGCGCCCGTATCCCACACGAGCCGTACGTGCCCCGCACCGACGCTCTGCACGTATTCGAGGCGCACGGCATGCACCGAGCCCGGCGCGAAGTTGACGACGACCGTGCGCACGCCGTACGACCGCTGCATCCAGTCATCCACGCGGAGCGTGTCGTCAACGTAGAGCCGGTAGCCATCGTTGCCCTGGACGCCGAGCTGCTGGACGCCGGTTGCAGGCGCAACCACGAACCCCGACCACCGGACCGAATACCAGCCCGGCTCGAGTCCGCGCGCCGGCGCATTGAACGTCCAGTTGAAATCGAGGATGGAGTCCACCCGCTGCTCACGCGGCGCACCCGCGAGCTCGATGTTGTCGTAGTACTCCGCGCGCAGGCCGTGCTGGGCGGGATCACCCGTGGTGGGTCGCAGGTACAGCGTGGGTACCGCACGGTACTCCGCTGATGCGCGGCCGGGACCCGCCGCGTATCGCACTGCGGCACCACGGCCGGCGCGCGCACGGATTGCGTCGAGAATGGACACGCGCCGGTTGCTCCGGGCACTGTATCCGCCCGTGCGCGCCTCAACGGCGTCAGGACCGATGACGGCAATCGCGTGCACCGTGGGGGACAGGGGCAGCATGTCCCGCTCGTTGCGGAGCAGCACGATGGACTCGCGCGCCGCCTGGCGCGCGAGCGCGACGTGCGCCGGGTTGCCGTTCCAGTACGCGGCGCTGTCGGGATTCGCCCAGGGATCGTCGAACAGGCCGAGCGCGAACTTGGCGCGCAGCACGCGGGCCACGGCGGAGTCGCGCACGGCGTCCGCAATCATGCCGAGCCGGAAGGGCTGCAGGTAGCCGCGATACTGCGGGTACGCAGACTGGAACACGACGTCCAGCCCCGCGTCGAACGCGTCGCGCGTCGCCGCCGCCGTCGTGGGTTCGGTATGCTGCAGCACGGTGGAGCCACCCGTCGCCGCCTGGTCGGAGATCACGAACCCGGTGAACCCGAGGTCGCCGCGCAGCCAGTCGGTGAGCAGCGTGCGATTCTGCGTGGCCGGGATGCCGTTCACCGAGTTGTACGCCGTCATGATGGACCGCGCGCCCGCGGCGATGGCGGCGCGGAAGGGCGGGAAGTAGTGCTCCTCTAGCGTGCGGCGATCCCAGTCGGCGGGATAGCTGTCACGTCCGCCCGCGGCCACGTTTGCGACGAGGTGCTTGGGTGTCGCAATCACGCCGGCCTGCTCCATGGGCCGTACGTACGCGGCCGCCATGCGTGACGCGAGCCACGGATCCTCGCCGTAGGTCTCCTCGGTGCGTCCCCAGCGCACGTCGCTGGCCAGGTTCACCACGGGCGACAGCACCTGGCGGATGCCGCGGCTCCGCGCCTCGCGTGCGATGGCCAGCGCCACGCGCGAGACGAGCGCGGTGTCCCACGTGGCTGCGAGCGCGATCGCCTGGGGAAACACGGTCGCGCCGTCGCGCACGAGCCCGTGCACCGCTTCCTCGAACGGGATGATCGGGATGCCGAGCGAGGACTGCGCCACGAAATAGCGCTGGATGGCGTTGATGCGCTCGGCGTCGCGGCGCGCGGCGTCGGCATGCAGCGTCGTGTCATTCGCGGGGCGCTGCACCTGCAGCCCGAAGATCCCCTGCGAGTAGTCGAACGCGGGCGTGTCGAGATCGCCGGGAACCATGTACAGCTGCCAGAACTTCTGGTCCGGCGACATGCGGGCGAGCAGGTCGCGGATGCGCGCGTCTGCCGAAGCCGGCGCGCTGCGCGGCGCCGACGCGGTGCCGTCGGCTTGCGCCGGCAGCACGGCCGGACGGATGGCGAGCAGGGCGCAGCAGCCGAGCAGGAGGCGGAGTCGCATTCCCGGGAACCGAGGGCGGTGGCTTGCAGAACATAGGCCGCGCCCCCGTGAGCGGACAGCCCCGCCGTGCTATCTTGCCAAGGCAGCGCAGCCGCTCGGCGCGCGGCGCAACGGGACACGAACGGATGGATGGCCCGATGAGAGACTGGGACGCACGCTTTTCCGAGCCCGGATACGCCTACGGCACCGACCCCAACCAGTTCCTTGAGGCCGTCGCGTGCCAGATTCCGCAGGGTCCCGTGCTGTGCCTCGCGGAGGGCCAGGGGCGCAACGCGGCGTTCCTCGCCGGGCTCGGCCACCGCGTGACGGCCATGGACCAGTCGGCCGCCGGCCTCGCCCGCGCGCGAGAGCTGGCCCAGCAGAAGGGCGTGACGATCGAGTTCGTTCACGCGGACCTCGCTGACTTTGCCATCGCGCCCGGCGCGTGGGCTGGCATCATCTCGATCTTCGCGCACGTGCCGCAGGAACTCCGTCGCAGCGTGCACGAGCGCGTCGTCGCCGGCCTGCGACCCGGCGGCGTGTTCATCCTCGAGGCGTACTCGGTGCGGCAGCTCACGTTCGGCACCGGCGGCCCCAAGGACGCGCACGTCCTGCCCACGCGCGACGCGCTGGAGCAGGAGCTGCGCGGCCTGGACTTCGTGCTCTTGCAGGAAGCCGAGCGCGACGTGGTGGAAGGCCGGTACCACACCGGGCGCGCGGCCGTCGTCCAGGTACTCGCGCGCAAGCCGGCGTGACCTCGGCGGCCTGACGTGGACCGGCGCTCCTTCGTCTCGACAGGCGCATCGGCGCTCGCCGCGTGGTGGCTTCCGCGTCGCGCGCTTGCCGACACGC
>DASZRI010000391.1:0-4109 GCA_035549215.1 Gemmatimonadaceae bacterium
CTGGTGGACAGCATCAAGGTGCCGATCTCGAACGCGATCCTGCTGCACAAGATCACGGACTCGCTCCGGCTGCGCGTGGGCATCCAGGTCGTGGGCACCAATCATGCCGAGGTACGTCTCGGCACCGTGAACGGCGGGACATCGGCGTTGCTCGAGTTCAAGCCCGCGGCACACGGGGACACGACTGGCGTGACGGTGTCCACGCAGGCACCGGTCTCGACCACGCCCGTGGGCAGTGCGATCACCAGCGCGCTGGCCGACTACCTGATCGTGCTCAAGGGCACGATCGCCGAGCCGCCGGGCATCCTGGCGCTGGGCGGCGTGCCGGGGCGGCGCATCTACTTCAGCTTCAACCTGCCGTCGCAGATCGTGGATTCGTCGACGGTGGTCCGCGCCACGCTCATGCTCACGCAGGTGCCGAACCCGTTCTCGCCCGACGCGCGTGACTCGGCCAAGGTGTACCCGCAGGCCGTGGTGGCCGGCAGCGCCGTGACGGACGTCGGGCGTGCGCTGGAACTGCTCGGCGCGCCCGGCACGGCAGGGCTCGACACGACGCACGCCTTCGCGCCTGCGGACAGCGGGCTCCGCCAGTTCGAGATGGTGCAGCTCGTGCGGAGCTGGTCGTCGCAGCTTGCGGCCGGGACGACACGCGCGCTGGCCATGCGCTCGAGCATCGAAGGGACGAGCGGCGCCACGTACTGGTTCTTCTCCTCCGAGGCGCCGCTGGCGCTGCGGCCGAAGGTTCGACTCACGTATGCGCCGCGCCGGTCGGCGGGGAACCCATGATGATCCGATCGACCGCCCGCTGGGTGGCAGGCGCGGCGCTCGCGGCACTCGTCGCGGTGCCGGCCTCGCTCCGTGCGCAGGGCAACCTGAGCGTGCAGGGCCTCGGGTATCCCCCGGGCCAGTTGAGCACGCGCTCGGCAGGCACCGGCGGTGCGCTGGCCGGCGTGGACCCGCTTACGCCGCTGAACCCGGCCTCCATCCTCGACTTTGCCGTCGGCACGGCGTACATGCAGCTCGCGCCGGAGTTCCGGAAGGTCACGGCCAACGGCGTCACCGATAACACGACGACCCAGCGGTTCCCCGTGTTCATCGGGGCGATGCCCTTCGGCGACCGCCTGATGATCGCCATCTCGTCGTCCACGCTGCTCGATCGCACGTGGCAGACCACGCAGCCGGCGTCGCAGGTCATCGGCACGGACACCGTCAACTTCAAGTCCAGCACCACCAGCGACGGCGCGGTGAACGACATCCGCCTCGCCGCCGGGTACGCCTGGACGTCGTGGCTGCGCGTGGGCCTTGGCCTGCACGCGATGAGCGGGCGTGACCTGGTGACGGTGCGTCGCATCTTCGAGGACACGCTGCTCTACGGCAACACGACCGAGCCGCGCACGACCAACTACACCGGCAATGCGCTCTCCGTCGGCGCCGAGATCTTCCAGCGCGACCTGGGGTTCATCACGTTCGAGGCGCGCCGCGGCGGCAAGCTCACGCAGTCGGCGGGCGACACCGTCATCGCGTCCGGCCACATCCCGGACCACTTCGGCGCGTCCGTCGCGTTCACGGGAATCAGCGGCACGACCATCGCCGCCCGCACGGCACTGGACAAGTGGGGCAGCCTCGGGTCGTTCGACGCGCTCTCCGGCGCGGCGCACGATTCCTGGGATTCCGGTGTCGGCGCGGAAGTGGCCGGGCCGCGGCTGGGCGGGATCTCCAGCGTGTGGCGCGTGGGCGGACGCTGGCGCGACCTGCCGTTCCCGGCGGACGGAGCGCGTGTCCGCGAGGGATCGCTCTCGGCCGGCCTCGGCATCCTGCTGGCGCAGGGCCACGCCGCGCTCGATCTCGGGGCGATCCGCGCCTCCCGCACCGCCGGAGCCGGCATCTCCGAGTCGGCGTGGACCCTCAGCATCGGGCTCACCGTCCGGCCCTGATCGGGTGACGCGTGGGCACGGGCACCGCTCCCGCTGACGCACCGCTGATCCTGGTCGCCGACGACGTGGCGGCCAACGTCGAGCTGCTGCACGACCAGCTCGCCGTGCTCGGGTTCCGCGTGATCACGGCGACGGATGGTCCCAGTGCCATCCGCGCCTGCCTGGAGCAGCACCCGGACCTCTGCATCCTGGACGTCGCCATGCCCGCGGGCGACCTCGGCTGTGACGACCGCACGACAGGCTTCGAGGTGTGCCGCCGCATCAAGCGCGACCCGCGCACCGCGCGCACGCCCGTCGTGTTCGTCACGGCGCTGAACGACACGACGGACCGCGTGCAGGCGATCGAGGCCGGCGGCGACGACTTCCTGACCAAGCCGCACAACCGCCTCGTCCTCGGGGCGCGTGTCCGGAGCCTGCTGCGGCTCAAGGCGGCGACCGACGCGCTCGAGGAGAGCTCGCGCAAGATGCGCGAGCTGGAGAAGCTGCGGGACGACCTCATGAAGATGATCGTCCACGACCTCAAGTCGCCGCTCGCCGCTGTCCTCGCCACGCTCGAGATGCTGCTCGACGGCGACTTCGGCCCGGTGAACGACGAGCAGCGCGGCGCGATCGTGGACGTGGAGAGCAAGGCGGAGGACCTGCTCGGGCTGATCGAGGACCTGCTCGAGATCCGCCGCATCGAGGAGACCGCGCTCGCGCTCAACCTCGAGCCCATCGCGCCCGCCGCGCTGCTCAACGAGGTCCTGCACGAGTGGGCGCACCGCTTCCAGCAGGAGGGCACGCGGGCGTCGGTGGATGTTGCGGACGACGCCCCGGTGTTCGAGGCCGACAAGGCCTTGCTCATCCGCGTGCTCGGCAACCTGGTGCAGAACGCGATCACGCACTCCGGCCGCGCCGTGACGCTCCAGCTTTCGGCGCGCCAGGCGGCGGACGGCATCCTGTTCACCGTCGCGGACGACGGGCCGGGCATCCCGCCGGAATACCAGGAACTCATCTTCCGCAAGTTCGAGCAGGTGCGCACGCCCAACGCACCGAGCATCCGGAGTTCCGGGCTTGGCCTGGCGTTCTGCCGGCTGGTCGTGACCGCGCACGGCGGACGCATCTGGGTGCAGAGCGCGGGGGCAGGCAAGGGCAGCCAATTCCACTTCACGCTGCCGCTCCGGCCGCCGCAGCAGGTCGTGCAGGTCGGCGCCGCGCCGTGAAGGTCTTCCTCCGCACGTTCGGCTGCCGCGCCAACCACGCCGACAGCGAGGCCGTGCGCGCGATGCTCGTGACCGCCGGCCACGAGGTGGTGGACGATCCGCGCGGCGCGGAGGCGGCGGTCTTCAACTCGTGCGCGGTGACCGCCGATGCCGAGGCGGACCTCAGGCAGGCGGTCCGCGGCGCGGCGCGCGCCGCCCCCGGGATCCGCAGCGTCGTCATGGGATGCGTGGCGGGACTCGACGATCGCGCACCGATGCTCCACGCGCTGCCAGGCGTGCGCGACATCGTTCCCGGCGCCGACCTTGCGCATCTCGCGTCCGTGCTCGGGATCGACGCCGTGCAGGCGCGTGCCGTGCTGCCGCAGTCCACCACGCGCGCACACCTGCGCATCCAGGATGGCTGCGACGAGCACTGTACCTTCTGCGCGACGACACTCGCGCGCGGCGCGAATCGCAGCCGCGGCGCCGACGACATCGTGCGCGACGCGCAGGCGCTGGCCGACGCGCACGCCGAGATCGTGCTCACGGGCATCCACATCGGCACGTGGGGGCGCGACATCGGGAGTTCGCTCGGGGCGCTCGTCGAGCGTCTCGTGTGCGACGTGCCTGGCGTGCGGTTCCGGCTCTCGTCCATCGAGGCGACGGAGGTGGACGAGCGGCTTGGCGACCTGCTCTCCGCGCACGACGGCCGCGTGGCGCCGCACCTGCACGCGCCGCTCCAGTCGGGGTCCGACCGCGTGCTGCGCCGCATGGGGCGGCACTGGTACTCCGCGGCTGCCTACGCGGGCGCCGTCGAGCGGCTGGCGTCGCGGTGCGTGGTGCGCGGGCTCGGCGCCGACGTCATCGTCGGGTTCCCGGGCGAGACTGCGGAGGACCACGCCGCCACCGTTGCGCTGTGCGAGCACCTGCCATTCACGTACCTGCACGTCTTTCCGTACTCACCGCGCCCCGGCACGGCGGCAACGCGACTCGG
>DASZRI010000392.1:0-4455 GCA_035549215.1 Gemmatimonadaceae bacterium
TGCGCGAGATCCAGGCGCCGGTGCGCGACCGGCTGGACCAGGTCGTGAACGAGATGCACCGCATCATCACGGCCGACCTGCCGATGATCGAGCAGGTGAGTGGTCACCTGCTGCAGATGCGCGGCAAGATGTTCCGTCCCACGCTGGCCCTGCTGGCGTCCGACGTGGAGGGCACGGCTGAGCCGCGCACGGTCACGCTCGCGGCGGTGATCGAGCTCATGCACCTGGCGACGCTCGTGCACGACGACTCGGTGGACCACTCCGCCATGCGGCGCGGGCTGCCGACGGTGAACTCGCTCTTCAGTCACCAGGTGTCGGTGATCATGGGCGACTACCTGTACTCGCGCGCGCTGCAGGCGCTGGTCTCGCTCAATGACTTCCCGGTGATGCGCATCCTCACCGATGTCGCGAGCGAGCTGTCCATGGGCGAGATGCACCAGCTCGCGGCCATTGATGCCCTGAGCTTCTCCGAGGCCGAGTACTACCGGCTGATCCGCGCCAAGACTGCCTCGCTGCTCTCCGCGGCCTGCGAGAGCGGCGCGCTGTTCGGTGCCCCCCGCCTTCGCGAGGCAATGGCGCGCTATGGCGACCGCCTGGGCATGGCGTTCCAGATCGTGGACGACATCCTCGACTACACCGAGGACGAGTCCGTGACCGGCAAGCCATTCGGCAATGACCTGCGCGAGCACAAGGTGACCTTGCCCCTCATCGCCGCGCTGCCGAGGCTCACGCCCGCCGCACGCGCGCGCGTGGATGCCCTGTTCCAGGATGAGCAGCCGTCCGACGCCCTCATCCGCGAGGTGGTCGGGCTGGTGGCCGAGGCGGGCGGCATCGCCGAAGCCCGGCGCCGGTGCGAGCGCTTCGCGCAGGAAGCGGAGGACGCCCTGGCCGATGTGACCCCATCCCCGGTTCGTACGTCGCTTGTCGAGGCAATAGCGTACGTGACCGACCGGAGGTGGTGATGGCCCCCAAGGGATCGGCGAAGCACCGGCCCGTCTTCCATGCGGTGGTGCTCGCGATCGGCTTCGTGGTTGGCGGGGCGATGACGCAGGTGGCGCGCCGGTTCCTGCCGGCGGGCGCCGTGAAGGAGTTCCTGACCACGGGCGTGACGCCCGCGATCGGGCCGCTCCACATCGACCTCGTGATCCTGACCTTCTCGATCGGGCCGGTGGCGCTCGACGTCTCGCTGCTCAGCCTCGTCGGCGTGCTCGTCGCCTACCTCATCGCGCGATCGCTCTTCTAGCTGGAGGCAGTATGCTGGGCGGCCTGGGACCTGTGGAACTCCTCGTCATCTTCGTGGTCGTGCTCCTGCTCTTCGGCGCCAAGCGCGTGCCGGAGATCGGCGCGTCCATCGGGAAGGGCATTCGCGAGTTCAAGCGCAACGTCAACGATGTCCAACGGCAGCTCGAGGAACCGATGCGCGAGCAGCGCGCGGATCGCCCCGCGAGCGAGCCGATCGCGCGGGCCCCGCTTCCCGAGGACGACACGGCGCGCGAGCCCAAGCGGCTGCTGTAGGCGCGCACAGGCGCGCGGGCGCCCCGCCATCATGGACCACAGAAGCGAAAAGCGCCCCGGCAACTGCCGGGGCGCTTTGTCGTGGGATCCCTGCCGACCGGGTCAGCTCGTCGTCTGGCGACGGAGCGTCGCGTCGATCTGCTTGCGGCGGTCCACGATCTTCGCCTTGTCGTGCAGGTCCTGCAGGAACATCTGCAGGCGCGTCTGCTTGAGCTGGGCGATGCGCTGCTGGCGCTGCTCCTCCTTCTGCTTCGCCCAGGCGGCGCTGTCCGCCGTCACGCGGCGATCCACGCGCAGCACCGTGATCTGGCGCTCGTCGCGGACCGGGGCGCTGACGGCGCCCACCGGGAGCTTGAACGCGGCGCCGATGGCCTGCGTGAACTGCCCGCCGAGCCCCGGCACCAGGGAGCTGCGCGCGAACATGATCGCCGTGCGCTCCAGGTGCACGCCCATCTTCTGGCCCGCCGCTTCCAGCGACGTCGCGGCCGCCGCCGAGGCGAACGCCTTGGCCTGGTCCATCATGCGGTCCAGGTGATGCTGCGCGGCGACGTCGAACCGGACGTGATCCTTCACGGCATCGAAGCTCTGCTGCCCGCCGGGCGTCAGCGAGTCCAGGCGCGCCATGAAGTAGCCGTCCTGGTCACTCTCGAACAGGTCGCTGACCTCGCCGGCCTTGACGCCGCCGAAGGCCCAGGCACTCACGCTGGGGATCACGCGCCCGTCGAGCACCGCCGGCTGGCCTTCCACGGCGTTGACCTTGAAGATCGTGAGCCCGAGCTTCTTCGCCGCGCTGTCGAGCTTGGAGCCCTGCTCGGCGTTCGCGGCCATGCGGGAGAGCTCGTCGGCTTCATGGTCCATGCGGGACGCGGCCGAGTCGCTCTGCTGGATGCGGAGCAGGATGTGGCGCACGGAGACGGTGTCGCCCTTGCGGGACTCCACCTTGATCAGGTGGTAGCCGAACGGGGTCAGCACCGGGCCGGAGAGCTCGCCCGGCTTGAGCGCGTCCATGGCCTTCTCGAACTCGGGCACGAAGCGACCCTTCACCCCCTTGCCCAGGTCGCCGCCATTCACCGCGGACGCCGAGTCCTGCGACTCGCGCTTGGCGACGTCGGCGAAGCTCGCGCCACCCGCGATCTCGGCGCGCAGCTTGAGCAGGTGGTCGCGCACGGCCGCGCTGTCGGCCGCCGTCACGACGCGCGGGATCTGCACGACGGACAGGACGGCGTGGCCCTGCTGCTTGAAGTCGTCCAGGTGTGCGTTGTAGTACGCCTGCATCTCGGCGTCCGTCACCGACTTCACGTCGGCCGTGTCGGGCGCGTTGTTCCACGCCGCGTACGTCACCTGCGCGCTGTCATGCGAGTCCTGCCACATGCGCCAGAGCTCGGCATCGGTGGCGTAGACGCCCGCCGTCACCTGCGAGAACAGCTTCTCCTTGGGGATCTCGGTGCGGTAGAACGCCTCGAGCTGGAGGAGCAGGCCGCCCTGGCGTGCGGCCGGGCTGGCCAGCAGGCGCTGGTACTTGGCCGGATCAAAGCGCCCGTCTGTCTGGAGCTCGGGCGACTGCATGATCCACGACGGCGGCGCGTAGCGCGCGAAGTCGCGGATCTCGTCGTCGGTCACCGCGATGTGGCGGCGCGCATACTCCCGCTGCAGGAGGATGTCGGACACCATCTGGTTGAAGACGGCGTCCTCCACCTGGCGCTGCTCGTCCTCGGTCAGCGAGCGCCCACTCTGCTGCTGCTGGGCCTGTACCTGGTTCTGCACCTGCTGCTGGTACGTCGTGTAGAGGATCTCGGTCCCGTCCACCTTCGCGACCGCCGTGGTCGGCGTGATCGCGCCCGTGTTCATGAGACCGGACGTCTGGTACAGCAGGAAGCCACCGATGAATGGGGCAGCGATGACGAAGAGCCAGATGTACTTGGCCCAGGTCCGCATCTTGTGCAGCACGCGGCAATACTCCTGGAACGGTCGTTAAAGGCGGGACGAAAGGATAGCTCAAAAAGTTATCGGCCAGCCGTGGCTAAAATCAAGTCGCTGTGTGACTTCTGATTGACTTGGTCCGTCAACGGCATGTATCTTGACCCTTCCCCACAGAGGGCCCCCGAGCGCCGGCATGGCCACGTCCCCCCGCATCGAAGAACTGAGGAAGAAGTTCGACGAAAACCCCCGTCGGTACTTCGCGCCGCTGGCGAACGAGTATCGGAAGGCGGGGGACGTCGAGCAGGCCATTGCCATCTGCCGCGAGTACCTGCCGCAGCAGCCGGGGCACATGAGCGGGCACATCGTGTACGCGCAGGCCCTCTTCGAGGCGGGGCAGCTCGAGGAGGCGCAGACGGTGTTCGAGACCGCGCTGTCCCTCGATCCCGAGAACCTCATCGCGTTGCGCCACCTGGGCGACATCGCCGCCCGCACCGGGAACGCCGCGGCCGCCCGCGGCTGGTATCAGCGCGTCCTGGACGCCGACCCGCGCAACGAGGAGATCGCCGCGCTGATCACCGGGCTGGGCGCGGTCGAAGCTGAGGCGCCTCCACAGGCCGCTGCGGAGCCCGCGGCCACGGAGCCGGCGCCCGTCGCCGAGCTGCTGGGCGTGGCGGACGAGCAGGGAAGCGACGCGCCGCTCGTCATCGAGCAGGCCGCGGACGCCGTGGATGGGCTCGAGCCGACATCGCACCATGGCGACCACGGGGCGCTCGCGCTCGACACGCCGCTCGCGGGGCTCGAGGCCACCGCCGCGCCCGCGCTGGAGATTGAACTGCCGGGCGGAGAGCCGGCCCTCGGCCAGCTCGCGCCGGCGCCTGAACTCGAGCATTCGGAGCCTGTGGTGGCGGCCGAATCGCTTCCCGCGAATGACGCCGAACTCCCGGCGGCCGGCCGTGCGTCCGCGGAGCCCGACGGGCTGATGGATCTTGAACTGCCGGCCGCCGAGAGCGCGGTGCCCGA
>DASZRI010000393.1:0-2981 GCA_035549215.1 Gemmatimonadaceae bacterium
GCGCGCACCTCCACCCAGCGGTGCGGCTCGGCGCTGGCGAAGGCGGCGCGCAGGCGCAGCAGCGCCGCGCCGCGCTGGCCGGGGGCCGCGCGCACGATCATGCGCGCCTCGTGCCCGCGCGGCGCGCCGCCGAACAGGAACGCGACGCAGCCCGCGTGCGGCATGAACGGCACGCGCATCGTCACGTTGGCGACGACGGCGTCCACGCGCACGGGCGCGTTCTGCTCGGACCAGATCGTGTGCCCGATGCCCTCGGCGGGCGAGCCGAAGAGGGCCTTGGCCAGGCAGAGCGTCATCGCGGCGCCGCGCACGGGGCCGAAGTCGCTGCCGCCGCGATCCTCCGGCAGCGCGCCCGCGAGCGTGTGCAGGCGCAGCGCGCGCGGCGCGGCGTCGTCGGTGAACACGACCCACCCCACGCCGCTGCGCGCGTTCTCGCGCGTGCGGAACATCGCCGGGTAGGTCCACCGCTCGTCGAAGATGCTGACGCTGACGCTGGTGGCCGCCTCGACGCCGGCGGTGCCGCGCACGCGCGCGAGGTCCTCCTGCTGCTGCGCCGCGACCCGCGCCTCGACGGGGCCCGGCGTGTACGACGAGATCAGGATCAGGTTCTCTTCGTCGAAGCTGGTCGGCTGATCGCCGATGCGCGCGTACCACGACGCCGAGAGCAACAGCGCCGTCAGCGTGGCCACGCCCGCGGCGATCTCGAGCACCAGCATGGTCAGCACGCCCGGCTGGCGGCCGAGCGTGCGCAAGACGGGTCCCACCTGGAGATGGATGGGGAGCCGCACGTCAGCTCCTCATGAGGGCCGCGGTGGGCCGGCGGCTCGCGGCGCGCCACGCGGGATAGACGGCCGCCAGCGTCCCGACGAGCACGGTGGCCCCCACGGTGACGGCCAGCGCCCGGCCCGTGATCGCCAGCGGCACGTCGGTGTCGGCGACGATGCGGTTGTAGACGTACGCCGCCGGCCCCGCGACGGCCAGCGCGGCCACGCCGCCCGCGACGGACAGCAGCGCCGCCTCCAGCAGCTGGCGCACGACCAGCGCGCCGCGCGGCGCCCCGACGGCGCGGAAGATCGACAGCTCGCCCTGGCGCACCAGGCTCTTCGCCAGCAGAAGGCGCATGGCCACCAGCCCCGCGCCCACCAGCGCGAGCGACGTCAGGAACAAGAAGAACGACATGACCGACTTCGGGAACGCGAGCTCGCGGCGGATGCGCGCGAGATCGCGCAGCACGTAGCGCACGCCGCGCGCGCCCAGCGTGGCCCGCAGATACCTCGCGTATTCCGCGCGCAGCTCGGGCGTGGGCAGGTCGATCCAGAACGTGGTCCCCAGCGTACCCGACGCGAGCAGGTCGGCGTAGCCAGGCCCCTCGGGCGCCAGCACGACGGGCGCCTCGGGGCGCGCCATCAGGCGCTCGTGCTCCGCATACGGAAGATAAAGCTGGTCCTGCGTGCCGCCCGTCAGGGCGCGATCCCACGCGGGCGAGAACGGCTGATCGGTGTCCAGCACGCCGGCGATGATGAACACCCGATCGTCGATCATGACCTTCAAGCCCGGACCGGCGCGCGAGCCGAACAGATCCTCCCCGAGGTGCTTTCCCAAGATGACCACGGCGGCACCGCTGGCCTCCTGCTCGCGCGTCCACGGCTTCCCGTTCTTGAAGACCTGCGGGAACATCGAGAAGAAATCCGCGTGCGCGAAGCGCGCGTTCACAGGCGCGAGGTGCAGCGGCTGCGGCAACCCCTTCGCCCCGCGCACCAGCACGCGTCCACGAAACGTCGCCGTCTGCCGCACGGGCAGCCCGCTGCCCGCCAGCACGCGCACCATCGGGAAGCTCAGCCGCTCGCGCGCCGCCACGACGTTGGGCTCGGCGTTCGTGCCCTCGAAGGCGGCGGTCAGCGACTCGCGCGGCACGGGGATCTCCACCTGGTGCAGCGAGGGCGACAGCGGGGGATCCGCCCAGTACATCCGCAGATACGTCATCACGGCCGTGCAGAAGATCCCGCCGCCCAGCGCCAGCACCACGACGACGATCGCCGAGAACCCCGGATCCCGGCGCAGGCTCCGCACGGCCAGGCGCAGGTGATACGGGAGCAACACTTCAGCGCGCCTCGGGATCGATCAGCTTGCCGTCGAGAATGTGCAGCTTCCGGTGCGCGCGCGCCGCGAACTCGTGGTCGTGCGTCACCATCACGATCGTCATGCCTTCCTGGGCGTTGATGCGCGCCAGCAGGTCCATGATCTGCCGCGCGCTCTGCGAATCCAGGTTGCCGGTGGGCTCGTCCGCCAGCAGAAGCTGCGGCTTGCCGGCGAGCGCGCGCGCGATGGCGACGCGCTGCTGCTGCCCGCCCGAAAGCTGCCCGGGCAGGTGCCGCATGCGCGCGACCAGGCCCAGCTTCGCCAGGATCTCCTCGATGCGCCGGTCGCGCTCGGCCGCGGGCAGGCCGCGGTAGCGCAGGGGCACGTCGACGTTGTCGAACACGTCCAGGTCGGGGATGAGATTGAAGCTCTGAAAAATGAACCCGATCTTCTGGTTGCGCAGCCGCGACAGCCGGTGATCGGGCAGGCGCCGCACGTCCTCGCCGTCCAGCCGGTACTCGCCCTGGTCGAGCTCGTCGAGCAGGCCGGCCACGGACAAGAACGTGGTCTTGCCGGATCCCGAAGGCCCCATGATGGCCAGGAACTCGCCGCGCTTCACGGTGACGCTGACGCCGCCCAGCGCCTCGGTCTCGACGAGGCCGGCGCGGTACACCTTGCGCACGCCGTACATCTCCAGCATGGGCGTTTCGCTCATCGCCAAGTGACGCTACTCCACATTGAAGCGGCACGTATAGCTGATGAAGGTCGAAACGGGCTTCCCCTCGTGATCCACGGGCGGGCTCCAGCGGGAATCGCGCAGGGTGCGCTCGCACGCCTCGCCGAAGCCGCGCGCCGACTCGGTGACGATCGCCAGCTCGCGCACGCGCCCGTCGGGCATGACG
>DASZRI010000394.1:0-5904 GCA_035549215.1 Gemmatimonadaceae bacterium
CGCACGACCAGCGCGCCGCGTGCCTGCGCGTCGCCGGGCACCTCGACCACGCGCGGGCTGAAGCCGATGCGCAGGACGCGCAGCCGAGTGACCGTGGCGGGCAGGTCGAGCGTGAAGCGGCCGTCCCCGTCGGTGAGCGTGCGCACGGCCGGTGTGCTGCCCTCCGTCGTCACGACCGCCGCGACGATCGGGACGCCGCTCACGCTGTCGCGGACCACCCCGCGGACCTGCTGGGCGGCAGCAGCGATGGGAAGAAGGGCGAGAAGGAGCGAGATGGTGGCGCGTCGCACGCGTGGCATTCCTGTGACTTGAGATTATAGCCCCCGGGGGGTACATTCGCCGCCCCCAGATCAACGGCGTCCCACGCCGTCTCACCTCCAGAGGACATCGCATGCTGCTGACACTTGCCGCAGTAACCCTCGCCCTCGCCCCCGCCCCCGCCCCCGCCACGACGCCGGCCCTTGCCGTTCCGCAGCCCGTGTCCATCGTGGTCGCCGACACGGGCGCGGCCGACAAGTGGACGAATTGGTACTACGTCGCAGGCGACAAGGCGTTGCAGTTCCGGTACGGATTCAGCCAGCCCGGCCGCGCGCTCCCGAACGGCGGCACCGAGTACGACCTGCAGTTCCAGTTCCGCATCGATCCCAACAGCAAGCTCGGCTGCACCTACGCGTCGTGCGGCGGATACTACCTGTACGCCGGGTTCGGATGGGACAACCAGGCCAACCGGCGCGCCACCGAGTACAGCCTGTTCTTCCCCAAGGAGTTCACCGGCGTGTACTCGCTCCCGGCCACGGTGCCCGTGCGCGTGAACGTCAACTACCTGCGCGACGGGTCGCAGGTGGTCCGCATGCGCGATGACGGCTTCATCGTCGTGCGCACGGCCGACGGCAGCTATGAGGAGCCCTACGCCTTCTGGACGAGCTGCGTGGACGACAAGAACAACGATACGCCGAACAAGCTTCGCTGCGGGCTCGGCAGTACCGGCGGGTTCGATCTCAGCAAGGTGGTGACGGTCAGCGGAAGCTGACCGTCCACGCCCGTTCGCGGGCGAGGGAAGCACCCGGGCTCCGCATGTTGCAGACCTCCGGGCCCGGGTTAGCTTCCCGAGCAGACCACCCGTCGGAGGCTCGTGGTGACGCAATTCCCCGGTGCGCTGCCGGCCGCGATGGGGCGGATCATGGATGGCCCGGTCGTGTGGCGCGGGATGGAGCTGCGACTGGGCCCATTCGGGGCCGCCGCGCTCAGCGCACGGCTTGACCGCCTCACCATCGTGATGCTGCTGCTCGTGGCCGGCATCGCGCTGGTCATCCTGCGCTACGCGTCGCGCTACCTGGACGGCGACCCCGGGCGCGCATCCTTCGTCCGGTGGTTCCTTGCCACCGTGTCGTGCGTCGCGCTGCTGGTGATCTCCAACGACCTCCTGGTCCTGGCGCTCGCATGGATTGTCGCCAGCCTCGCCCTGCACCGGCTGCTCACCTTCTTCGGCGACCGCCCGCAGGCGATCATCGCCGCGCACAAGAAGTTCCTGCTCAGCCGCATCGGCGATGTCTCGATCCTGCTCGGCGTCGGGGGGATCGGCTGGTCGCTGGGCACGCTCGAGATCGACCAGTTGGTCGCGCGGGCCGCGGCGCTGCCGCACGTCCCCGCCACACTCCAGGCGGCCGGCGTGCTGCTCGCCGCCGGCGTCTTGCTCCGCTCTGCGCAGCTGCCCTTCCACGGCTGGCTGATCCAGGTCATGGAGGCGCCCACGCCCGTGTCCGCGCTGCTGCACGCCGGCATCGTCAACATCGGCGGGTTCGTGATGATCCGGCTCGGCGGGCTCATGGTGCGCCTGGACGCGGCGCAGACGCTGCTCGTCGTGGCGGGCACGGCCACCGCCGTCCTCGCCGCGCTGGTCATGACCACGCGCGTGAGCATCAAGGCGTCGCTCGCGTGGTCCACCGCGGCGCAGATGGGGTTCATGCTCGTCGAATGCGGGCTGGGCGCATACAGCCTGGCGCTGCTGCACCTCGTCGCGCACTCGCTGTACAAGGCGCACGCGTTCCTGGGCTCCGGCCGGGCGGTGGAACAGCGCGTCCAGCGCACCATGGCACCGGAACTTCGCGCGCCCGGCGTGCGCAACTGGCTGATCGCCGCGGCCGCGGGGCTCACGCTCGTCGTCGCAACCGGCGCGGTGCTCGGCGCAGGCGTGATGGACGACCCGGTGCTCGCGCTCGCGGGACTCATCCTCGGCCTCGCGCTGGCCCCGCTGTTCGTGCGCGCGCAGACGTCCGGCGAGTGGAGCGCGGTCGCACGGGCCGTGGGCGGCGGCGTGCTGCTCGTCGGCGTGTACGCGGCGTGGCATCGCGTGTTCGGGGCACTCGTGCCCGAAGTGGCGGCGGCGAATCCGGTGCAGTATGTGCGACTGGGAGTGACGGCGGCGGGATTCGTGGTGCTCTTCGTGATGCAGGCGACGGTGAGCGCGCGGCCGACAGGCCCACTGGCGCGGGCGATCTACCCGGCGTGCTTCTCCGGCTTCTACCTCGACGACCTGTTCACGCGGATGACGTTCAGGATCTGGCCGCCCAGGCCGGCGCCTCCGCAGCCGGCGTCGCCGCGACATCCCGTGGAAGAGCCGGAGGAGCGCGTCGCATGACGGCGCGGCAAGTCCGGCACGACGGCGCGCTGCCGCCGGATCTCGCCGCAGCGCTCGAAGCCGCGTGCGCGCGCATCGCGCCCGCGTGGCCGCTCGACCGGATGATCGCCGTGAACCCGTACTGGGGCTTCGTGGACCAGCCGATGGACGAGGCCGCCGCCGAGCTGTCGGCGCTGGCGGGCACGCCGCTGCTGATGCCGCGGGGCTGGTACCGCGCGCAGTGGGACGCCGGCCGATTCTCGAAGAAGCACGTGCGCGAGGCGCTGGCGCTCACCAACTCGACACTCTCGCTCCACGACGTGCTCGCCGCGCTGTCCACGCCGTTCGCACCGCCGCCGGTGCGGCAGATCGTGACCGACCTGGTGGACGCGCGGCGTGACCTCGGGCACGAGATGTCGTGGGGCGAGTACGTCACGCGGCACATCAGCCAGACCTGCGCCGCGTGCTTTGACGATGGCCAGGCGCGCTGGAACCCCGATCGTTCGGCGGGCCTGTACCCCCTCTGGCGCGCGCTGGGCGTGAAGGATGGCGGCCCGCGGCTGCTGATGGGGCTGCACGGATTTCGCAGCGCGGTGGCCAGGCTGCCCGAGGACCCGCGTGCGCTCATCGCCGATGCGGTGGAGGAACTCGCGGTGCCACCAGCGTCGCGCGAGCCCTACTTCACGGCGCTGCTGATGACCGTGCACGGGTGGGCCTCGGCGTGCGCCTTCCGCCGATGGGAAGCGCGGCTGACGCAGGGCGACGACGACCAGATCGTGCACCTGCTCGCCGTGCGCATCGCGTGGGAGCTGATCCTGTACCGCCTGAGCGCCGCGCCCGGGCTGGACGAGAGCTGGACGCGGGCGCGGGACGCGTGGCCTGACGCGGTGCCCGCGGCGCGCGATGCGGAGCGCGAAGACTGGGTGCTGCAGCGCGCGCTCGAGCTTGCGTACGAAGAGCGGCTGGTCGCTGCGCTCCAGCGAGCGTCCGGAGCGCCCATCGCCGCGCCGGCCGTGCAGGCCGTGTTCTGCATCGACGTCCGCTCCGAGGTGTACCGCCGTGCACTGGAGGCGGCGGATCCGGACATCCACACGCTGGGATTCGCGGGGTTCTTTGGGCTGCCGGTTGCCTACGCGCCGCTCGTGGGCCCGCCGCGTCCGCAACTGCCGGGGCTGCTCGCGCCGAGTCTTACCGTGTGCGACTGTGGGGACGACGCGGAGGCGGTGGCGAGCCAGGCCCGTCGCGCGCTCGCGCTCAAGGCGGTGTGGAAGGATCTCGCGGGCGCCGCGAGCTCTGCGTTCTCATTTGTCGAGGTCGCCGGCATTGCCTTTGCCGTCGCGCTCATGCGCGACGCACTGGGACTCGAGGGGCCGCCGCGCGACACCCTGCGCAGTACGCTCAGCGATGCGAACGCCGCGCGACTGCGCCCCGAGCTGGCCGCCGGCCCCGACGGCGCGGACGCACCCGGCATTGAGGTTCGCGTGAGTCTGGCGGCGGGCGTGCTGCGCGCGATGAGCCTGACCAGCGGGTTCGCGCGAGTGGTCGCCGTGATCGGGCACGGTGCCGGCACCACCAACAACCCACAGGCCGCCGGGTTGCACTGCGGCGCCTGCGGCGGCCAGCCTGGGGAAGTGAACGCGCGCGCGCTGGCCGCGCTGCTCAACGACCCGGCCGTGCGCGCGGGGCTTGCCGCGCGCGGCATCCTGCTGCCGGAGACGACGCACGTCGTGGCCGGGCTGCACAACACGACCACCGACGACGTGACGCTGTTCGACCTCGACCGCGTGCCCGCCACGCATCGCGCCGACGTCGATCGGTTGATGCAGCGCCTGGCTGACGCCGGCCGTCGCGCGCGCGAGGAGCGCGCCGCTGCGCTGGGGCTGGGCGGGTTGCCGGCCGAGGCGCTCGCCGCGGCCGTCCGCCGCCGAGCCTCGGACTGGTCGGAAGTGCGGCCGGAGTGGGGACTCACGCGCAACGCCGCCTTCGTCGTGGGGCCGCGCGAGCGCACGCGCGGCGTGGACCTGGAAGGCCGCGCGTTCCTGCACGAGTACCGCTGGCAGGACGATGCCGGCTTCGTCGTGCTGGAGCAGGTCATGACCGCGCCGATGGTCGTGGCCCACTGGATCAACATGCAGTACTACGCCTCGACCGTGGACAACCGGCGCTACGGCAGCGGCAACAAGGTCCTGCACAACGTCGTGGGCGGGCACCTGGGCGTGTTCGAGGGCGCCGGCGGCGACCTCCGCATCGGGCTCGCGCTGCAGTCCGTGCACGACGGCCGCGACTGGGTGCACGAGCCGTTGCGGCTCCACGTGGTGATCGACGCGCCGGCCGAGGCGATCGACGGCGTGATCGCGAAGCATCGCCTGGTGCGGGATCTCGTGGAGAACGAGTGGCTGTTTCTCTCGCGGTTCGATGACGAGGGGCGCGTGCGCCACCGGCGGCGCGGTGGATGGGAGGTGGTGGGGGACGAGGGGTTGGCTGCGCGCTGAGCCGGTCGCGTACGGTGAGCGATTGCCGGCGGGAAGCGCCCCACCGGCAGGGGCTGAGACCCGGGATATCCCGAATTCACGACGGGGGTGAGGTCACGACGAGCAACGCGTCGCGTCAACATCTCCCTATTCCTCCTCGTCTGCGATGTAGCGCCGAAAGAGCTCTGTGCCTTCGCCACCTGACAGGGGAAGGTCGTCAACTTCGGTTAGCTCACTGACGGTCGACTCGAGCCGTTCCGTGGCCTCGTCGTCTGGCTCAGGAAAGCGATACCAGTCCGGGTTGTCCTCTTCCTCCTCCAGGTACTCGTCACCCTCGTCCTCGGCGCACCACTCGCCGCGGTCTTCGTACTCGCGGTCGTCCCTATCGCCGTCTCCATCGTCGTCTACCGGGTCTAGCGTCTCGACCCCGTCGTCGACATGGAGGTCCGCTCCATCGTCATGGTCGTCGCCGTGACTGTGGGCGAATGTTTCCCGCATCGGAGACCCTCGCTCGAGGAAGACGTTGGTGAGCTCATGGGAGTCTTAGTGCGGTTCGCTACCGGATTCTGAGCGCGCGCGCGTCTATCACCCGCAAGTGACAGGAGCGTCGCGGCTCACAGTGGCTGGCGTTTCCAGCCCCACTTCGTGTAGGCGATGTCCATGCACTTCTTGTAGACCTCCTTCGTCCGCAAGAAGTCGAACTTCTCCTGCATCAACTTCTCCTGGTACGCAGGCACGGCGAAGACCTCAGCAAGGATCGCCTTGAGACGCGAGGACGCGAGGCTCTGCAACCGCTCCCGGAATGCCTTCTCCTTC
>DASZRI010000395.1:0-6815 GCA_035549215.1 Gemmatimonadaceae bacterium
GCAGATCTCGAAGGCGGCGGGGCGTCCGGTGAAGGTGACGTGGACGCGCGAGGAAGACATCCAGCACGACTTCTTCCGCGTGGACGGACTGCAGCGGCTGCGCGCCGTGCTCGACGCGCAGGGGAACGTGGTGAGCTGGGAGGATCGCGTGGTCGGCCCGTCCACCGAGGCGTACGGGAACCCGAACAGCAACCCGCAGCGCCGCTACGACGCAGCGCGCCGTCCCCCGTACAACTTCGCGAACCAGAAGCTCGAGTTCGTGTACGTGCCGAGCCCGGTGCCGCTCTGGTTCTGGCGCGCGGTGGCCAACACGCAGGATGGCTACTGCATGGAAGCGTTCATGGACGAGGTGGCGCAGGCGGCGGGCAAGGATCCCGTGCAGTTCCGCCTGGCGGCGCTCGAGGGACAGCCGCGGATGCAGGAGGTGGTGCGGCTGGCGGCGGAGAAGTCGGGGTGGGGCACGCCATTGCCGGCAGGGCAGGGGCGCGGCATCGCGTTCTACGACTACGACGGCACCTTCGTGGCGCAGGTGGTGGAGCTGGAGGTACCCGCGAACGGTCGCGTGAAGGTGAATCGCGTGACGTGCGCGTTCGACTGCGGGCAGCTCATCAACCCCGACACGGTCAAGGCGCAGGTGGAGAGTGCGATCGGCTGGGCGCTGAGCGCCGCCCTGTACGGCGAGATCACGGTGAAGAACGGCGAGGTGGAGCAGTCGAACTTCGACACGTACCAGGTGGCGCGCATCAACGAGATGCCCCGCGTGGACGTGCACCTCGTGGAGAACCACGAGACGCCGACTGGCGTGGGCGAGCCGGGCGTGCCGCCGTTCATTCCGGCGATGCTGAACGCGATCCACGCCGCCACCGGCGTGCGGCTGCGTCGCACGCCCATCACGCCGCAGGCGCTGAGCGCGGCGATGAAGCATCCCGTCACGGAGAACCAGGGGGTGCGGTAGTCGCGCTCCGGGGAAATTCCCGGGGCTGTCCGCCGTTTGGCGGGACGCTGGAATGACGAAGGGGGCCGGCGCATGCCGGCCCCCTTCGTCATTCCCCGCAGTCATCGGTCCTGCGCAGTTGCGGTGTTCCGCAGTTGCGGTCTTGCGCAGTTGTCGGTGTTGCGCAGTTGCGGTGTTGCGCAGCTGTCGGTCTCGCGCAGTTGCGGTGTTGCGCAGTTGTCGGCCCTGCGCAGTTATCGGTCCTGCGCGGTTCTCGGTCCTGCGCTGTTCTCTTCTTCAACAATCGTCGGCCGGTTCACCAGCTCGCGCCCGAGCACGACCAGCGTCCGCGTGGCCACGACGGTGGCCAGCGGCTCGGGGATCGCCATCTCGCGCACGTACGTCTCGATGGCGCGGTCGAAGGTGAGGTCCTCGGCCAGCGCGTCCACGAACATCAGCGCGTTCTCGACGTGCGTGCGGACGAGTGCTTCCTCCGCGCGCGCCTGCGCCAGGCGCAGGCGGCGCTCCGCCTCCGGTTCGAGCCGGCGCGCGAAGAGCGCCTCCGGCAGCAGGTTGCGCAGGAAGGCGAACACCGGGCGTCAGCTCTCCAGCGACTCGTACTCGTCCTTCAGCTTCGCAACCACGTTCGGGTCGGCGAGCGTCGTTGTGTCGCCCAGCGCGCGGCCCTCGGCGATGTCACGCAGCAGGCGCCGCATGATCTTGCCCGACCGTGTCTTGGGCAGGTCGGCCGAGAAGAGCACGTCGTCCGGGCGCGCGATGGCGCCGATCTTCTCGGCGACGAACTCGCGCAGCTCGTCGCGCAGGGCGGGCGACGGCTTGCGTCCATCGCGCAGCGTGACGAAGGCGGCGAGCGCCTGGCCCTTGAGCTCGTGCGCCTTGCCGACGACCGCGGCCTCGGCAACCGCCGGGTGCTCGACGAGTGCCGACTCGACTTCCATGGTGCCGATGCGGTGGCCGGCGACGTTGAGCACGTCGTCCACGCGGCCCAGGATGACGTAGTAGCCTTCCTCGTCGCGCTTGGCACCGTCGCCGGGGAAGTACAGGTCGGGGCGGCCCGGCCACTTGGAGAAGTACGTCTGCACGTAGCGGTCGTCGTCGCCCCAGATGGTGCGCAGCATGGACGGCCACGGGTGCGTGAGCGCCAGCAGTCCGCCGCCCACGGGAATGTCGGTGCCATTCGGGTCGAGCAGCGCGGCCTTGTAGCCCGGAAGCGGAACCGTCGCGCTGCCCGGCACCGTGGCCGTGAGGCCCGGCAGCGGGGAGATGACGATGGAGCCCGTCTCCGTTTGCCACCACGTGTCCACGATCGGGCAGCGCTCGTGGCCGATGTGCTTGTGGTACCAGATCCAGGCCTCGGGGTTGATCGGCTCGCCGACGGAGCCGAGCAGGCGCAGGCGCGAGAGGTCGTGCCTTGCGGGGTGCTCCTCGCCCCACTTCATGAAGGCGCGGATCGCGGTGGGCGCCGTGTAGAGGATCGTGACGCCGTAGCGCTCGCAGATCTCCCAGAAGCGGTCGCGTTCCGGCCAGTCGGGGGCGCCTTCGTACATCACGCAGGTGGCGCCATTGGAGAGCGGGCCGTACGTGAGGTACGTATGGCCGGTGACCCAGCCCACGTCGGCCGTGCACCAGTACACGTCCTCGTCCTTGAGGTCGAACACCTGCTTCGTGGAGGTCGTGGCACCGACCAGGTAGCCGCCGGTGGTGTGCACGATGCCCTTCGGCTTGCCCGTGGTGCCGGAGGTGTAGAGGATGTAGAGCACGTCCTCGGCGTCCATCGCCTCGGGCTCGCACCACATGGGCGCGTTGCGCATGAGGCGGTGCCACCAGTGGTCGCGTCCCTCCTGCATGTCGGCGAACGCCTCGTCGCCGCCGGCGCCCGGGCGGCGCTGCACGACGATCACGTTCTCGATGGACGGCGTCTCCTGCAGCGCCTTGTCGCAGTTGCGCTTGAGTGGGACGATGGTGCCGCGGCGGTAGCCGCCGTCGGCGGTGATGAGGAGCCGGGCCTGGGCGTCGTTGATGCGGTCGCGGAGCGACTCGGGCGAGAAGCCGCCGAAGACCACCGAGTGGATGGCACCGATGCGCGCGCAGGCGAGCATCGCGATCACGACCTCGGGAATCATGGGCATGTAGATCGCGACGCGGTCGCCGCGCTTGATGCCCATGGACTTGAGGACGTTGGCGAACTTGTTGACCTCGACGAAGAGATCCCAGTAGGTGAGCGTGCGGCGGTCGCCCGGCTCGCCCTCCCAGATCAGCGCGGCCTTGTTGCGACGGTGGTTGCGGACGTGCCGGTCCACGCAGTTGGCGGAGGCGTTGAGCTTGCCGCCCAGGAACCACTGGGCGTGCGGCGGCTTCCAGTCCAGCACCGTCTTGAACGGGGCGATCCATTCCAGCTCGCGGGCCTGCTCGGCCCAGTAGGCCGGGATGTCGCGGGCCGCCCGCTGGTAGATGGCGGGATCCGAGACCACGGCGGCGCGGGCAAAGGCGTCGGCGGGCGGGAACTTGCGGGTTTCCTGGAGGAGGACGTCGATGGAGGACATAGGCCTGAAGGCGAAAGGCGCAGGACCGGGGAAGGCGCAGGACCGCGAGGGAACTCGCTTCCGCTCCCTCGCGCTCCGGGATAGTGTGCCGCCGTGCTCCCCGGGGCAAGGAGGGGCGCGATCCTGTATCTTCCCGGGCATGCACTCCATGGGTTCCTCGCAACATTCCCCAGCCAAGTGACGGCCGCCCTGGAAGCCAGCGCACTGTCCAAGTCGTTCGGGCAGCGGCGCGCCGTGGATGGCATCGACCTCGCCCTCGGCGCGGGGGAGTGCCTCGCGCTCTTCGGGCCAAACGGGGCGGGCAAGACGACCCTCCTGCGGCTCTTTGCCGGGCTGCTGCGGCCCACGGGCGGGCACGCCTACGTGCAGGGGGTCTCACTGCGCGACGAGCCGCGGACGCGCGAGCGCGTGGGGCTCATCTCCCACCAGAGCATGCTCTACACCGCGCTCACCGCGCGCGAGAACCTGGAATTTGCGGCACGGCTCTACGGCCTTCCCGATGCGGGCGCCGCGGCGATGCGCGCGCTCGAGGCGATGCGGATCGCCGACCGGGCCGGGATGCCGGTGCGCGCGCTGAGCCGCGGGCTCCAGCAGCGGGTCTCCATTGCGCGCGCCATCGTGCACGACCCGGCCGTCGTCCTGCTCGACGAGCCGTACACCGGCCTGGACGAGGTCGGCGCGCGCGCCCTGACGACGCAGCTCCGGACGTTGCGCGCCCGCGGGGCCGCCCTGGTGCTCGTCACGCACAACGTGGCCGAGGGGCTGGCGCTGGCCACGCACGCGGCAATCATGACGGACGGCCGCTTCGCGCGCTTCGAGCAGCGCGACGTGTTCGACGCCACGCAGTACCTGGCCGACTACCGGGAGCTGGTGAATGTCGGCGCCTAGCACGCTCGCCGCCGCCTGGCTCGTGGCGCGCAAGGACCTGGCCATCGAGTTCCGCACGCGCACGGCGTTCATGTCCGCGGCGGTGTTCGCCGTGCTTGGCATCGTGATCTTCTACTTCGCGTGGGATTCCACCGCCGTCTCGGCCATCGACCTCGCGCCCGGGGTCCTCTGGGTGATCTTCACCTTCTCGGGGCTGCTCGGCCTGCAGCGCTCGTTTGCCGTGGAGCAGGTGGACCGCGCCATGGACGGGCTGCTCATCTCGCCGGTCGACCGCGAGGCGATCTACCTGGGCAAGGCGATTGCGAACTTCCTGTTCGTTGGCGGCATTCAGGTGCTGGCGATCCCCGCGGTCGCGCTCTTCTACAACCTGCCCTTCGAGCGGTCGCTGCTGGTGCTCTTCGGCATCGCGCTGCTGGCTGCCCTGGGGCTCGTGGCCGTGGGTACATTGTTCAGTGCCATGGCGGTGAACACGCGGATGGCGGAGCTGCTGCTGCCGATGCTCAGCCTGCCGTTCTTCGTGCCCGTCGTCATGGCCGCGGCGGAGTCCACGGCGCGCCTGCTGGCGGGCCGGCCGATCGCCGAGGCATGGCCGTGGCTGCGGATCCTGCTGGCGTTCGACCTCGTCTTCATCGTCGCGTGCACGCTGGCCTTTCCCTTCACGCTCGAAGAATGACCGCTTCTCCCGCTGGCGAGGGCAGCACGCCCCGCCCCGTGTTCGACTGGCTGATCTGGCTCGCCCTCGCGGCGGTGGCCGGCGCCTACATTCGCGCGATCTTCTTCACGCCTCCCGAGGCGCTGCAGGGGTACGCGCAGAAGATCTACTACATCCACGTGTCCGCGGCGCTGAACGCGTACCTCGCGTTCGGCGTCGTCTTCGTCGCTTCCATCGTCCACCTCTGGCTCGGCGACGTGCGCGCCGACCGGCTGGCGGAAGCCTCGGCCGAGGTCGGGCTGCTGTTCACGACGGTGGTGCTCACCACGGGCCCGATGTGGGCGCGCCCGATCTGGGGCACATGGTGGACGTGGGACGCACGGCTCACGGCGACGCTCTTCCTCTGGTTCCTGTACGCGTCGTACCTCGTGCTGCGCGGCGCGATCGACGACCCGCACATGCGCGCGCGCTACTCGGCGGTGACGGGCATCATGGGCGCGATCCTCATCCCGTTCATCCACCTGAGCGTGTACCTGTTCCGCACGCTGCACCCGATGCCGATCCTGCTCAAGCCGAGCGCGCCGTCCATGCCCGGCGACATGGTGGAGACGTTCCTGATTGCGTGGGTCGCGTTCACGCTGCTCTGCATCGCGCTGCTCCGCGCGCGCTACCGCTACGGCGAGCTCAAGGAGCGCGCGGCAATGCTGGAGGCCGGACGATGATGCCCGATACGACGGCCTATTTCCACGCGGCGTACATTGTCGCGGCGGTCCTCTACGGCGGCTACACGCTCTCCCTCTGGCTGCGGGCGCGGAAGCTCCGCCAGCGGCTGGGCCAGCGGTCGTCGCGCGGCTGAGGACCCCGCACCGCGAGTGAGCCCGACGTCCCCGCAGCCGCTGCTCGGCCGTCGCGTAGTCGTGACCCGCGCGCGTGAGCAGGCCGAGGAACTCGCGGCGCCGCTGCGCGCGCTCGGGGCCGAGGTCATCCTCATGCCCGCCACGCGCATCGAGCGGCTGGACGACGCGCCGCTGCGCTTCGCGCTCGCGCAGGCCGACGGGTACGACTGGCTCGTGTTCACCAGCGCGAATGCGGTGCGCATCACGTGCGACACGCTGCGGGGCATGGGCCGTGACGTGCGTGCGCTGTTCGGCACGAAGATCGCGGTCGTGGGGCGCGCGACGGCGCGCGCGGTTGAAGCAGCCGGCCTGGCCGCGGACCTCGTCCCATCGCGAGTCGTCGGCGAGGGCGTCCTCGAGGAGCTGGACCGCGGGATCTCCGTGGCAGGGGCGCGTGTGCTCTTTCCCGCGGCCGAGGGGGCGCGCGACGTCCTGCCGGCGGGACTCGAGGCGCGCGGCGCGATCGTGGACGTGATCCCGATCTACCGCTCGGTGCCCGATGGCGAGGGCGCGGAGGCGCTGCGCACGCGGCTGCTCGCGCAAGATGTGGCCTGGGTGACGTTCACGGCAGGATCGGCGGTGCGCGCGTTCGTGGCGGCCGTGGGCAACGACGCAGCACGGCAGGCGCCCGCCGTGTCCATCGGTCCGCAGACCTCGGCGGCCGTGCGCGAGGCCGGGCTCACGCTCGCGGCCGAGGCCGATCCGTCGACCGTCGACGGGCTGGTGCAGGCGGTGGCGTCACTCGCCCGCTGAGGCGCGCACCGTCACGTCGTCCGCCCGACCGTTGCTTGCCGGTTCCGCCGCGGCGACCGGGGTCGACACGTCCACCAAGCGCCGCGCGCCGATGTACGGCACGACGTCCAGGTGTTCCACGCGCTCCA
>DASZRI010000396.1:0-4243 GCA_035549215.1 Gemmatimonadaceae bacterium
CGACGAGGACATCGCGCAGGCCCTGGAGCGGCTGGACGGGGCGCTGGAGGCCGTGCGTGGCTAGGCACCCGGGCGTGATTGCGCTCGGGTGCCTGCTGGCGTGCTCGGCCGGCCTGGCCAGTGCGCCCGCGGCAGGGCCGACGCCTGCGTCCGCGGCGCCCGCCGCGCGCGCCGAACTGCCCAGCGCCGTGCGCAATTCCGGCGCGGCCGTGGAGCGCGTGCGAGTCCGGAAGCAGGGCGGAGAAATGGCGCTCCGCGTCGAGCTGCTCGCAGGTGCGTCGTCGGTGCGCCTCTCGGGCAACGGCGCGTGGCGCATGTATGAGGCCGACGGCGCCACGTTCATCACCGGGGCCACGAGCGGCGAGACGTGGCGCTTCGAGCGTGCGGGGCGCCGGGTTCGCGCCGTGCGCGTGGACGGCGACCCGACGCCGTGGGAGCAGGGGTCCATCCTCGCCCGCGTCACCGACGACGGCTACCTGGCCGTGAACGGCAAGCCGTACCGCGGCAGCATTCGCATCGTGGCCACGGACAGCGGGCTGATGGTCGTCAACTTCCTCTCGGTCGAGGACTACGTGCGCGGCGTGGTGTCGCTCGAGCTTGGCACGCGCCAGCCCGGGGACTCCGCGGCGCTGCAGGCGCAGGCCATTGCCGCGCGGAGCTACGTGTTCACGCACCTGTCCGAATCGCCACGCCGCGACTACGACCTCACCTCGGGGGTCCTGGACCAGGTGTACGGGGGCGTGAATGCGGAGACGGCCGTCGGCAACGCGGCCGTCGAGTCCACGACGCGCCTCGTGCTCGCGTACGGCGGCCGCGTGGTGAACGCGCCGTACCACTCCACGTGTGGCGGGCGCACGGCCGAGGCTCCCGAGGTGTGGCGCACGCCGGGTGAGCCGTACCTGCAGAGCGTGAGCGACCGGATCCCCGGCACCGACCGCTACTATTGCGACATCTCCCCGCGCTTCACGTGGACGCGCACGATGACCGGCGCGCAGGTGAACGCCGCCATCGAGCGCTACCTGCGGTCCTACGTCGACCTGCCCCGCGGCGGGCCGGGCCGCGTGCGCGACGTCGCCGTGACGGCCACCACGCCCTCGGGGCGTGTCGGCACGCTCGCCGTGGACACCGACCGTGGCCGCTACACGCTCCGCGGCAACGACATCCGCTTCGTGCTGCGCACGCCCGGTGGCGAGATCCTCAACAGCACGTATTTTTCCGTGGATGCCCACCGCGGCAACGATGGCGCGCTGGTGAGCCTCGTGATCAACGGCCGCGGCAACGGGCACGGGGTGGGCATGTGCCAGTGGGGCGCGATCGGCCGCGCGAGGGCCGGCCAGGACTTCCGCACCATCCTCGGCGCGTACTTCCCGGGCACGACGATCGGGCTGGCGGACTAACCACGGGGTGGCCATGACGGAACCGGTTCGCATCGGCATTGTGGGAGCGGGCGCCATCGCGCAGCTCACGCACCTGCCCGTGCTCGCGAAGATGCGCGGCGCGTCGCTCATGGCCATCTGCGACAACGACCGCGCCAAGGCCCGCGCCCTCGCCGATCGGTTCAACATCCCGAACGTCTTCACCGACATCGAGGACCTGCTCGAGCTCGACGACCTGGACGCCGTCGTCATCGCCACGCCCAACCACCTGCACGAGCCGCACGTGCTCAGCGCGCTCAAGGCGGGCCGCCACGTGCTGTGCGAGCGGCCGCTCGCGCTCACGGTGCGCGGTGTCGAGCGCATCATCGGCGCCGCGGCGCGCGCCGAGCGCACGGTGGTGACGGGCAACAACCACCGCTTCCGCACCGACGTGCAGGCGCTGGGCAGCTTCCTGCGCGGCGGCGAGCTGGGCAGGCTCACCGGCGTCCGCGCCGGCTGGTACCAGTACCACCGCGGCGACGAAGGGTGGCGGACGCGCCGCGCCGAGTCCGGCGGCGGCGCGTTCTTCGACCTCGGACTTGCGCTGGTCGACCTCGCGCTCTGGCTGGCGGACTTTCCCGAGCCCGCGCGCGTGACCGCGCACATGGACCGCCCGCGCGGCGCCAATGCCGTCGAGGAGACGATGGTGGTCCAGCTCGAGTGCCGGAACGGCGTTGCCTTCGTGTTCGACGTCTCCACCGTGTACGTCGGCGACGAAGAGCGCCACTGGTTCGAGGTCCTCGCGTCGCGCGGCAGCGCACGGCTCGCGCCGCTCCGCGTCGTGAAGGAGCTCAATGGGCGCCCCGTCGACGTGTCGCCAACGGGCGCCGCCGGTCGCGAGAGCGCCTTCATCCAGTCGTATCGCGCGGAGCTCGCCCACTTCGTTGCCATCGTGCGCGGAGAGGCCGAGTATGAGCCGCCCACGGACCAGGTGATGCTCCACACCGTGCTCGAAGCCATCTACCAGTCGGCGACCGAGGGGAAAGAGATCCGGTTGTGAGCCGCTCCCTCCTCAGGCCCACCCGCGCCGAGCTCGCCGTCACGGCCGCCTCGGCGCTGCTGTTCCTGCTGGCCTTCCCCCCGTTCACGCTCGTCGGGCCCGCCTTCGTCTGCCTCGTGCCGTTCGCCATCGCGGTGGCGGGCGGCGTCGAGCGCGGGGATTCCGCGTGGACCGGCATCCGCCTCGGGCTCTGGTTCGGTACCTTCGCCTACGGCGCGAGCATCTACTGGATCGCGTCGGCGCTGCAGATCTACACCAACCTCGCGTTCCTGGGCTACGCAGGGGCGCTGTTCGTCCTCGCCGTTGTCGTCGCGGCGACGGGCGGGGCCCTGCACGCGGCGCGTCGCGTCACGCGCTGGCCCATGGCGGTGCTGCTCCCGCTCGTGTGGGTCGCGTCGGAGATGGCGCTGAACCACCTGTCCGACCTCGCGTTTCCCTGGCTGCCGCTCGGCCTTTCCGTGGCCCACCTGCCGCTCATGGCCCAGGTGGCGGACATCAGCGGCGTGCACGGCGTGAGCCTGTGGATCGCCGCCACGAACGGGCTCGTTGCCGACATGTGGCTCTCGCGGCAGGGCCGCCGTGGTGTCGCGTGGCGCGGCGCGCTGATCGCCGCAATGGCGGCCATCGTCGCGGCGTATGGCGCCTGGCGCATGCGCACGGTGCCGCTGCATCCGCTTGCCCGCGTCGCCATCGTCCAGCCCAACGTCCCGCAGGACGAGAAGTGGCAGGACACGAACCAGGGCCGCATCGTCGGCATGCTGGGTTCGGGCACGCACGCCGTGCTGGCGCAGGACGACCCGCAGCTCGTCGTGTGGCCGGAGACGGCCCTCCCCGACTTCCTGTTCCGCCACCCCGACTGGGTGGACTCGCTGCGTGCGTATGCAATCTCGGGGCGCGCAACGGTCCTCACCGGCATCATCGACCTCAAGCGCATCGGCGAGAACGACTACGACATCTTCAACGCGGCGATGGTGATGGACCCCGACGGCTTCGTGCACCAGCCCATCTACCACAAGGGCAAGCTGGTGCCGATCGTCGAGCGCGTCCCCTTCCTGAACCCGCACTGGTTCGCGAGCTGGGGCAAGTACTTCGGCAGCTTCGGCCGCGGCGGGGAGCCGGTCATCTACCGCACCGCGTTCGGCACCTTCGGCGTGCTCATCTGCTACGAGTCCATCTTTCCCGAGGTCTCGCGCACGTATCGCCGCCTGGGCGCCGACATGATCGTGAACATCACGAACGACGCGTGGTTCGGGCACAGCCTGGCGCCCTACCAGCACTGGGCGCACCTCGCGCTGCGCGCCATCGAGAACCGCGTTCCCGTCGTGCGCTCGGCCAATACCGGCATCTCGGGCTGGATCGACCCGCTGGGCCGCGTACAGGCGCAGACGCCGATCTTCGAGCAGGAAGCGAAGGAGTACGCGGTGCAGACCAGCGACGTCACCACGCCCTATGACGTGATCGGCGACGTGGCCGGGCTGTTCTCCGTCGCTGCGACCGTGGCCCTGCTGCTCCTCGACTGGCGCCGCCGCCGCGCGGACGTGGTGGTCGCATGAGCCGCTCCGTCGGCATTGACGTCGGCGGCACCTTCACCGACCTCGTCTCCATCGGCGCCGATGGCCTCGTGGAGGCGCGGAAGGTGCTCAGCACGCCCGCCGACCAGAGCGAGGGCGTGACCAGCGCGCTGCGCGCACTGGGGCGCACCGATGTCGCGCGCATCGTGCACGGCACGACGGTCGCGACGAACACGCTCCTCGAGCGGTCGGGGGCGCGCGTCGTGCTCTGCGCCACCGCCGGCTTCACCGACCTGCTCGAGCTCCGCCGCCAGGAT